>CANRMF010000001.1 GCA_947631665.1 uncultured Lachnospiraceae bacterium
ACTAAGCCTATTGAACAAAGATTTATTAAGTTATCAAGGTACATTTACTGTATCTAAAAGATATTATACGAGGAGGTTTTATGATGAAAAAAATCAGTACACAGAATGCGCCGGCAGCAATCGGCCCATATTCACAGGGAATTATCACAGGAAATTTGTTTTTTTCTTCCGGTCAGATCGCATTAGATCCGGCAACGGGAGAGGTTGTCGGCACAACGATTGAAGAACAGACAGAGCAGGTGATGAAAAATCTTGGCGCGGTTTTAAAAGAAGCAGGTTCTTCTTACGAGAAGACCGTTAAGACCGTCTGCTTTCTTGCGGACATGGGTGATTTTGCGACATTCAATGAAATTTACGGAAAATATTTTACCGGAAAGCCGGCGAGAAGCTGCGTGGCAGTAAAAACGCTTCCGAAAAACGTATTGTGCGAAGTTGAAGTCATTGCAGAAATAGCATAATCAATCGAATGCTTCGATTAAGAGAAAATGGAGTTTTTATGAACCAAAAGGAATTGGAAATTACCGAATATCAGGGAGAAGGCTACCTTCCTCTGATTGATTTTGAGAGCTGGCGGGTGGCGGAACTGCGTTACTGCGAGGAACTCGAAGTCGAAAATCTGAAAAGTATGCAGAAGCATAACGAGTCTGACGAGGTATTCGTGCTTTTGCAGGGAGAGTTTACGTTGTTTCTGGGAGGACAGGGTGAAACGATTGGAGAGATTACAGCGGTAAAACTGGAGCCCTTAAAACTGTATAACGTCAAAAAGGGAACATTTCACACGCACACACCGGAAAAAGGTTCTACGGTGCTGATTGTGGAAAACCGAAACACCTGCGACGACAATTCTCCCGAAATAGAATTAACCGGCGCGCAGAAAGCGCTGATTGAAAAGTTATATCAAAAAGTAAACAGATAAAAAAGCGCCTGACAGATGAAAGGTTTGTCAGGCAGTCTTTTATGAAAGGAAATTATGCGGTTAGATCGATTTCTTGCTCATGCCGGAAAAGGCACAAGAAGCTCGGTAAAAGGCGATATCCGGAAAGGAATTGTCACAGTCAACGGCGCCGTCGTGAAGAAACCGGAATTTCAGGTAGACGAAGAAGCGGACGAAATCCGTTTTGGCGATACGAAAATCCAATACCGGAAATTTGTTTATTATATGCTGAACAAACCGGCGGGATTTGTAAGCGCCGTCAAAGATTCACACGACAGGACGGTCATGGAACTGCTCGACAATGTTTTGACGGACGGACTGTTTCCGGTCGGAAGACTGGACAAAGATACCGAAGGACTCTTATTGATTACCAATGACGGCGCGTTGGCGCACGAACTGCTTTCCCCTGCAAAGCATGTCCCAAAAACATACTATGCGGAACTGGACGGTGCATTGACGGAAGACGACGTAAACCGGTTTTTGGAGGGGCTTGATATCGGGGAAAAGCGGATTACCAAACCGGCGCGGCTTGAAATTTTAACGCCAAAGACGAAGGCGTATGTGACCGTCAGCGAGGGAAAGTTTCATCAGATTAAGCGTATGTTTCACGTCTTGGGATACAAAGTGCTTTATCTGAAACGGATAAGCATGGGAACCCTCGCGCTGGATTTTTCTTTGAGGACAGGGGAGTTCCGCGCGCTGACGGAAACGGAAATTGAGCAGTTAAGGAGCATGAAAGAAAATGCGTCAGATTACCATTACGGAAAATGAAGCCGGACAGCGTTTTGATAAATTTCTGTTCAAATACCTGAAAGAAGCAAAAGCCGGATTTATCTACAAAATGCTGCGAAAAAAGAATATTGTCCTGAATGGAAAAAAGGCAGACGGCAAAGAAAAAATACATGAGGGAGACCTTGTAAAATTTTTTATGGCGGACGAGACGATAGAAAAATTTTGCGGCGCGCATATGCCGGAGATTGTTCCGGAGATTGCGCTTGATATCGTCTATGAAGATCCACAGGTTTTAATTATCAACAAACCCGCAGGAATGTTGAGCCAGAAAGCGGCGGCTTCAGATATTTCAGCCAATGAATATATTCTGTCCTATTTAGTCTGCCATCAAAAAATTTCAAAACAGGAGCTTCTGACCTTCCGCCCGTCGGTCTGCAACAGATTAGACCGCAATACAAGCGGACTTTTAATCGCAGGAAAGACGTTAAGGGGGCTTCAGGTATTATCAGAACTTTTGAAAACGCGCGCGATGGATAAATATTATCTGGCGCTTGTGGAAGGCAGGGTCAGCGAAAAAACGCATCTGCGGGGCTATCTGGTAAAAGATGAAAAAACGAATACGGTTTCTGTTTCCGAAACAGATACCGGCGGCGTTTTAATCGAAACCGAATATGAACCGATGGAACATTTTGAGCAAAGCACCTTGCTGAAAATCAAACTGATTACCGGAAAACCGCACCAGATTCGGGCGCACTTGGCTTCCAAAAACCATGCGGTAATCGGAGATTACAAGTACGGAAACCGGACGTTAAACCGGCAGTACAAAGAACAGTTCGGACTTGGCAGCCAGCTACTTCATGCGTGGAAAATAAAATTTCATGAAATGCCGGAGGGCTTTGAGGCTTTGCGGGAAAAGGAACTGACGGCAGAACTGCCCGAATTGTTCGGTCAGATTATTGAATGGGAGAGAAAAAACGGGAGATAAACAAAGATGGGAACGTGGAACAGCAGAGGATTGAGAGGTTCAACCCTTGAAGATATGGTAAATATGACAAACGACGCTTACCGCGAGAGGGGACTCGGTCTGATACAGAAAATCCCGACGCCGATTACGCCTGTCAAAATTGACAAGGCATCAAGACATATTACGCTTGCCTATTTTGATAAGCAGAGTACCGTAGATTATATCGGCGCCATTCAGGGGATACCGGTCTGTTTTGACGCGAAGGAGTGCGCGGCAAATACGTTCCCGATGATGAATATTCATGAGCATCAGGTGAAGTTTATGGAGGACTTTGAAAAGCAGGGCGGCATTTCGTTTATCCTGCTGTATTATTCCCATCGAAACGAAACCTACTATATTCCGTTTCAGGACATCAAACGGTTTTTTGACAGAAGCGTCAGCGGCGGAAGAAAAAGTTTTACTTATGAGGAGGTCGATAAAAAATATCGTATCAACTCTGCGCCGGGCGTATTACTCCATTATCTGGAGGGAATCAATACGGATTTAAAGAGCAGAGAAGAATGACTGGCTGCTTGAAACATTTAATTCCAAGTGCAAAAATCAATTCCATGCGAAAGAGGAATGATTTAAAAATAAATGTTTGACTTTTTAAGATGGTTATTGTATACTTCGTTTTAGTTTGTTAGCATGGTAGCATATTAGCACGCTAAAGTGCTAAAGCAAACGAAAATCACAAAATCAGGAGAAATCAATGGATAAAGTATTATTACATACGCCGGAGGGCGTGCGCGATATTTACGGCAGCGAATGTACGTTAAAGTTGTCGCTGGAAAAGAAAATCAATGACGTGTTTAATCAATACGGTTATCATAATATCCAGACGCCTACCTTTGAATTTTTTGATATTTTCAGCAAAGAGCGCGGTTCCGTCGCCTCAAAGAATTTATACAAATTTTTTGACCGCGAAGGAAATACGCTGGTGCTCAGGCCGGACGTCACCCCGTCCATCGCGCGGTTTGTCGCAAAATATTATGCCGACGTCAAAGTTCCGGTAAAACTGTGCTATAATGCGAACACATATATTAACAATTCGGAGCTGCAGGGCAAACTGAAAGAGTCCACCCAGCTCGGCTGCGAGCAGATTAACGACGATTCGGTAGAAGCGGACGCGGAAATGATTGCCCTTGTGGTGGATTCGCTCAAAGCGAGCGGTTTGAATGAATTTCTTGTGGAAATCGGACACGCCGATTTTTATAAAGGACTGCTTTTAGAGTGCGGTCTGGACGCCGATACCGAAGAAGAACTGCGGGTGCGCATTGAAAATAAAAATAATTTTGGCGTGGAGGAACTGCTCGATTCCCATGGCGTTTCGGGAGATGCAAAGGCGGCGCTTTTAAAATTGCCGTCGCTGTTTGGCTCGATTGAGGTGCTTGACACCGCAAAACAACTGACGAAAAATGAAACCGCATTGAAAGCGATTAAAAGACTTGAGGATTTGTACTCCATACTCGAAGATTATCAGGTTTCAAAATATATCAGTTTTGATCTCGGAATGGTCAGCAATTATCAGTATTACACCGGAATCATTTACAAGGCTTATACTTACGGAACAGGAAATTATATCGTTACGGGCGGACGCTACGACCGGCTGCTCGGACAGTTTGGAAAAGAGGCGCCGGCAACCGGATTTGCGGTTTATATCGACCAGATTATGCTTGCGCTCGGCGCAGATGTAAAAAACAACCATCAGGCATATGAGTATCAGGTGATTGTGTACGAACCGGAATTTCGCAAATATGCGCTTCGGCTTGCCACCGATTTGAGAAGCGATGGAAGGAAAGTGGAGCTGATTGCAAAAAAAGCGGAGATTCCGATTGAGGAATATCAAAACTTTAAACAAAACGACGGCGCAGGCGTTGTGACTTATATTTCTGATAAAGGCGCCATCAAACTGTAACAATACGGCAAAAACCATAATGGAATGGAGAGTAACTATGAGATATTTAACCTTTGCGCTCGCAAAAGGACGGCTTGCCAAAACGGCGATGAAGCTGTTTGAGGAAATCGGTATTGAATGTGAAGAAATGAAAGATGAAAAGACAAGAAAACTGATTTTCGTCAATGAGGCTTTAAAATTAAAATTTTTTCTGGCAAAAGCGAGCGATGTGCCGACTTATGTGGAATACGGAGCGGCAGATATCGGAATTGTCGGGAAAGACACCATCTTGGAAGAAGACCGGAAACTCTATGAGGTTTTGGACTTGGGCTTTGGAAAATGTAAAATGTGCGTCTGCGGGCCGGAATCCGCAAGGGATCTGCTGAAAAATCATGGCATGATCCGCGTCGCTTCCAAATATCCGAAGATTGCAAAGGATTATTTTTACAATCAGAAGCATCAGACGGTGGAGATTATTAAATTAAACGGTTCTGTGGAACTGGCGCCGATTGTCGGGCTTTCCGAAGTAATTGTAGATATTGTGGAGACCGGAACGACGCTGAAAGAAAACGGTCTTTCGGTTTTGGAGGAAGTCTGTCCGCTGTCAGCGCGCATGGTTGTCAATCAGGTCAGCATGAAGATGGAAGATGAGAGAATCCGAAAAATCATTGCGGATATCAAAGCAGAAATTCAAAAAAATTAACGCAAAAGAGGTATCGTTATGCGAATTATTCAGTTAGATGAAACATCAAAGAAAAATATTCTGGAGGATTTGTTAAAAAGAAGTCCGAATCATTACGACCAGTACGCCGAGAGCGTCAATGAAATTTTAAACGGCGTAAAAGAGCAGGGAGACAGGGCGCTGTTTGATTACACGAAAAAGTTTGATCAGGCAGAAATCAATGCCGGAAATATTCAGGTGACCGATCAGGAAATTGAGGAGGCATATGCCTCTTTGGAAAATCCGGACTTGGTTTCCGTTATCCGGCGTTCGATTAAAAATATCAGAGAATACCACGAAAAACAGAAACAGTACAGTTGGTTCGACTCAAAGCCGGACGGTTCTATTCTGGGACAGAAAGTTACGGCGCTCTCCCGCGTGGGCGTTTATGTGCCGGGAGGAAAAGCCGCTTATCCGTCTTCCGTTTTAATGAATGTGATTCCGGCTAAGGTTGCCGGCGTGGAGGAAATTGTTATGGTCACGCCTCCGTCAAAGGACGGAAAGGTCAATCCGAACACTTTAGTCGCCGCAAAGGAGGCAGGCGTCGACGTGATTTATAAAGTCGGCGGCGCACAGGCGATTGGTGCGCTTGCATTTGGAACGGAAAGTATTCCGAAAGTCGACAAAATCGTCGGGCCGGGAAATATCTTTGTCGCACTTGCAAAAAAAGCCGTTTTCGGCTATGTCAGTATTGACTCTGTGGCAGGGCCGAGCGAGATTTTGGTGATTGCGGACGAAACGGCAAATCCGCGCTATGTCGCCGCTGATTTACTTTCTCAGGCGGAGCATGACGAACTCGCATCTGCGATTTTGGTGACGACAAGCGAAAAACTTGCGCAGGAAGTATCCTCCTATATTGATATGTTTGTTTCCAAACTGAAGCGAAAAGCAATTCTCGAAAAATCTTTGGAAAATTACGGATATATTCTTGTGACAAAATCCATGAGCGATGTCATTGACGTGGCAAACGACATTGCCTCCGAGCATTTGGAAATTATTACGGAAAATCCGTTTGATGTCATGACAAAAATCAAAAATGCCGGAGCCATCTTTTTGGGCGCGTACAGCTCCGAACCGCTTGGAGATTATTTTGCGGGCCCGAACCATGTCTTACCGACGAACGGAACGGCAAAGTTTTTCTCCCCATTGGGAGTGGACGACTTTATCAAAAAATCCAGTATCATTTCTTTCTCCAGAGAGGCGCTGGCGCCGCTTTCTGACGATATTCAGAAGTTTGCCAGAGCCGAAGGGCTGACCGCACACGCAAATTCCATACGGGTGCGTTTTGAAGAACAGGATACAGATGTCAATTAAATCGGGAAAGGAGAGCGTTTTCATGAGCAGAATTGGAGAATGTAAGAGAAATACTTCAGAAACCCAGATTGAGGTTTCGATTGATTTAGACGGAAGCGGACAGGCGCAGGTGCAGACGGGAATTGGTTTTTTTGACCATATGCTGATTAGTTTTGCAAAACATGGGCTGTTCGACCTGAAAGTTTCGGTGACCGGAGATTTGTATGTCGACTGTCACCATACGATTGAGGATACCGGAATCGCAATCGGCGTTGCGCTGAGGAAAGCGCTGGGGGATAAAAAATCCATCAGGCGCTATGGAAATACCATTCTTCCGATGGACGAAACGCTTGTGCTCTGCGCGTTGGATTTGTCCGGAAGACCGTATCTCGTATTTGATGCGGATTTTACGACAGACCGCGTGGGTTATTTTGACACCGAAATGGTCAAAGAATTTTTCCATGCGCTGACCTACACCACAGGTATGAATCTGCATATTAAAATGCTGGAATCCGGCAACAACCATCACATGATTGAAGGAATTTTCAAGGCGTTTGCAAAAACGCTTGATCAGGCGACAATGAAGGACGGGCGGATTACAGACGTCCTGTCTACGAAAGGAACACTATAATGGAAAAATTAAAGTTGATACCGTCGATTTATCTTTATCAGGGACAGGCGGTGCATCAGGATACCAGAGAGATTTTGGGCAATGGCGACGCCGTAGAAATTGCGGCGGGTTTTGCCGATCGCGGCGCGGACGAGCTGCTTGTATTTGATATCTCCGCGACAGACGCGGAACATGAAAAAAATATCAGCGCGATGATCCGTATCTGCGACGAGGCGGATATCCAAACGATTGTCGGAGGAAATATCCATCGTCTGGAAGATGTAAAAAAATATCTTTACAGCGGCGCAAAAATGACGTTTCTGGACATGTCAAAAGAAAGCAATGTGAAATTGGTGACGGAGGCATCTGAGCGCTTTGGGAAAGAAAAAATTGCGCTTTTCGTATCGAAAGAGCAGGGGGCGATTGCCGAAGACCTTCTTGCAGGCTGCTCCTTATTGATTGCAAAAGACTGCGCAGAACAAATTTCGGGACTGCCGGTACCGACGCTTGCCATCGAAAAAGAATTTTCGGCAGAAACCGCAGGTTCCCTGTCGCAGGAAAATCCGCTTTATGGCGTCTGCGGAGAAAATATGGACTTGTCCTATGACTTTTTTGCGCAGAAAGCGCAGCTTAGAGAGCAGGGAATTTCCGTCGATGCGTTTGAAGAAAAATATTCTTTTTCCGAGTTTAAAACAAATGCCGACGGAATGATTCCGGTGATTGTACAGGATTATAAAACCGACCGGGTTTTAATGCTTGCGTATATGAATGAGCAGGCTTATTATCAGACGTTAAAGACCGGAAAAATGACTTATTTCAGCAGAAGCAGAAATGAACTTTGGGTGAAAGGGGAAACCTCCGGCCATTACCAGTATGTAAAAGAACTGTCGATGGACTGCGACATGGATACCATGCTTGCAAAAGTACGTCAGATTGGCGTACCATGCCATACCGGCGCTGAAACCTGCTTTTTCAATGAACTGGTGAAAAAGGAATATGACAACACCAATCCGATGAAGGTTTTTGAGGACGTCTATCAGGTGATTTTAGACCGCAAGGAGCACCCGAAAGAGGGTTCTTATACCAATTATCTTTTTGATAAGGGGATTGACAAGATTTTGAAAAAGGTCGGAGAGGAGGCAACTGAAATTGTGATTGCCGCCAAAAATCCGGATCCGCAGGAAATCAAATATGAAATTTCCGACTTCCTTTATCATGTCATGGTTTTAATGGCGGAGAAGGGCGTTTCTTGGAGTGAAATTACAAAGGAACTTTCCAGAAGATAACGATGCTTCTATAATGAAAACCTCTAAACAGTAACATACACTGTTTGGAGGTTTTTATTAAATTGGTACTTTTCCAGCCGCCCGAAGTGGCGGCCGTTTTTTTCCTCTTTTTTTATAAAATGGTTTATGTTAAAATAAAAATGGTTTACGTTGTTCGGAAATAAATTTTTTTAAGTAAGGAGTGTATATGGGAAAAAAATTGAACAAAGGGTTATCGGCAGTGATGACAGTGATTTTGCTGTGCACCTCTGTCAGTGTTACACAATTTCAGAAACAGTACAGGGTGAAAGCGGCAGAGAGCGCGGGTTCTCTTGCAACAGACGTTACCGGCACATGGTCTTACTGGGACGGTTCCAAAACGGTTACCCAGACCAACAAAATGCTGTTTGACAAACTGCCGACAGTAGCAAATAGAGGGACGACGCGTTTTACGACAGAAAATTATGACCGCAGCACCGGCGCGTTTGATATGGGAGAATGGGGCACCTCGTTCATGTGGAGTTATACCGCTGACCGGTGGGGCAATTCGACTTATGCAATCCCGCTTTCCTACAAAGCCGTACCGGAGGGCCTGTATGTCACAAAGCCGTCTACCATTAGAATCGAAACGGCGTTTTTAATGGATCAGCCGGAAAACGGCTCCCTGACAGATTTTTGCGTGGGGCCGGCGTTTGTATCCGGCAGTAAAAAGGTTGATCGGGTGACGGACTGGGGATATGACCTTGTGTTTGAAAACGCGTCAAATCCGTCCAACTATATGAAAACAACTTTGGTTCAGGGAAGTCCTTTCAGTTTCTATGAGCTGACCGGTTCCACGCAGATGCAGATTACGCGTCTTCGGCCGAATCTTCCGTCGTATATTTCCTATTACAACGGAAACAGTATCAGCGACTCTACGACGATTGTATTTCGTGTGTTTGACAATCAGGACGATTCCGTAGGATACAGTAATTATGATTATTATGCGGTTTTTGTACCGGAAGGGACGACATGGACACAGAGCGGAAACAACACCGGCAACGCGATTGGAACGATGACGGCGACTTTTCCGACCGCAGAAAAATCTTATCTGACCTTTGCATGGCTTGGCGAGGAAAAAGCAGAAAATACGCCGACGGCAAAAATTCCTTCGGCTGACGCCAAAGCGGAGGCAGTCGCAAAAGAATACGAAAAATACGCATACAATTTCATTACGGATACAAACGCTCAATATACTTATGATGCGTCGACTTCGACCGTACAGACCACCTATTCATACCGGTTTGATAAAAAAGCCGAAAGCAGTGCGGACGGTACGGTAATGGGTATTTTACCGCATCAGTATAAACATATGAGCGGATATGATTATCTTGACAATACGGCGCGGACAATTCGCGGAACAATGAAGTTTCTTGCGGGAAGCTCCTATGAAACAAAGTTAAAGTATACCGGAATTCTTCCGTCCATGCTTCCGATTGACGAGGCGGATTATCCGGCGCTGCAGGATTATATTGATGATTTTATGGAAACGTTCGGGCCGACGGAGCAGACGGTAACAAAAGAGTCTTACGACGTCAATACCTATGATACGGGCAAAAAATTAAACCGCGCAGTACAGGTCATGGAGGCGGCGGAAAGCTGCGGCGACAGGGAAAGTGCGCAAAAACTTCTTAAAGGAATTGAAGCCGAACTTGCGGACTGGTTTACTGCCGACGGCGAGGAAGACGACAAATATTTTTATTATGATCCGAATATCGGAAGCCTTTTCGGTTTTCCACAGGCATACTATACCGTAGACGGCATGACAGATCATCATTTCCATTACGGATATTTTATCAATGCCGCCGCGCAGGTTGCTCTGCGGGATCCGGATTTTGCCGCAAAGTATGACGGCATTGTCCGGGAACTGATTGGCGATATTGCAACAACCAAAGAAAATACACCGGATTCCCGCTATCCGCAGCTTCGCTATTTCTCTCAATATGAGGGACATTCATGGGCGTCCGGTCATGCCAATTTTGCAGACGGAAATAATCAGGAGTCCAGTTCGGAGGCGTTAAATGCGTGGGCAGGCCTGATTCTCTATGGTCAGGCGATGAATGATGATGCGCTGACGCAGACCGGAATTTATCTCTATACCACAGAAGTGTCTTCCGTAAACAATTATTGGTTTGACATCGACGGAGACGTTTTAGATGAATCGTTTAAAAAAGGCGATTTGCACAGCCTCGCTTCTATGGTCTGGGGTGGAAAGTACGGATATGAGGCATGGTGGACGGCAGAACCGCTTCAGGTGCAGGGAATTAACATTCTGCCAATGACCGCAGCGTCATTTTATGCGGCAGAAAATAAAGATTTTATCTTGAAAAATTTTAATACGGCGCTGGCAAATGAGGCCGCTTTCAATGGAACGGACAAAGACGTAAACCGCTGGAATGAAATCTGGAGTATTTATCTGGCGATGGCAGATCCGGACAGGGCGCTTACATACTTTAATCCGGACTGCGAACCGGAAGCTGGCGAATCCAAAGCGCACGCCTATCATATGATTATGGCATTCCAAAAATATGGAACGCCGGATTTGAGTGTAAGTGGAAATCTTCCGCTTTGCGCAGTCTTTACCGATGCAGACGGAAATAAGACATATACGGCATTCAATACGCAGAATCAAGCAAAAGAAGTGACTTTTTCAGACGGTACGAAGATTGAGGCAAAAGCAGGAGAACTGACGGCCGTATCTGAGGAACAGACGACCGGCAAAGTACTTTATTCCATAGAGCATTATCTTCAGCAGTTTGATGGTTCTTACCTTTTAACCCATCGGGAAGAAAAATCTGCCGCCATTGGAAGCAATGTTACGGCGGTAGCAAAAGATTATGCCGGTTATCATCTCGACACGCAGGTGGAGGGAACTCTTGTATCCGGCACTGTGACGGAGGAAACGCCGCTGGTTTTGAAACTGTATTATGTACAGGACGAAATCAAAGAACCGTCGGCAGGAGCAGATGATTCGCTCTATCAGAAACTCGGCACTTACAATGGATTGGATTTGTCGTATTATCTGATACGCGACGATTTTGGCATTACGCCAAAACTGTTAGATGCAAACGAAACTTTTTATATCGAGTATACCGGCACTTACAATGCTTCCAATACAAAGGGGTATATGAACCAGAGAGAAACGCCGGAAAATGTTCTGACAGGCGTATACAAATTCCAGACGAAAACATTGCAGCCGGATTCGTATACGACAGTCAAATTAAAGAGCGGCGACAAACTGGTCACGATGATTATTAAATACGGAAATCCGACAGAGGGGCCGTTCATTGATGACGAAGATTTTGAAATTCCAACGCCAGATGCAGGAAAGCCGACGGAAGCTGCCGCAGTCATTCTCGGAAATCCGTCCGACAACACGCTTACCGTCACGATACGGGAAACGCAGGAGCAACAGGAAAAAGGCCAGCGTTATCAGATTTATCTGAATGGGCAGTTGTATCAAAGCGGATTGACAGCCGGCACTTATCAGTTTGAGCAGTTATCTGCCGGCAGATATACCGTAAAGGTTTCAGCGGTGCTTGGAAATACGGAGAGCGAGGGCATTACGCAAAGCATCAGAATTTCCGGAGCAGATTTAACTCCTCCGGAAAACACAACGAAACCGCAACAGGCGACGGACTCCACGACTCCCGCAGAATCATCAACGAAAACACCGGAAAGTACAGATTTTGAAATGGAAACAAAAACACCGGAAAGCACAGATGATGAAACAGGATCAACGACACAGGCAGAGGGGACAACAACGCAGAATATGGGGACAACGCAAACCCCTGTGTCAACACAAAATACGTCCGTTACCAAACCGGATACCGTAAAGCAAACGAAATCTGACAAGACAATACAGGGTTCGGGGACGAAAGCCAAAACGCAGGGGCTTAAAAAACCGGTAATCAAAAAAGCGGTGAAAAAGAAGACGGCAAAGAAAATCCGGATCAGAGTGCGCAAAGTAAAAGCAGCGCAGGGATATCAGGTTCGGGTATATGTATCCGCAAAACAGGCAAAGAAGAACCGCCGGTGGATTGTTTCCCGACGGACGAAAAAGAACCGGAAAGTCTTTACAATATCCTCGGCAAAATTGAGAAAGAAAAAAATCCTTTATATCAGGGTTTGCGCTTACCGCAATAGCGGCGGGAAGAAATCATATGGGAAATGGTCGAAGAAGAAAAAGGTAAAGATTCGGTAAAAAGGAAAAATCGGTATAGCGATGAAAAAATAGAGATACCCCGCAGAATATGGCTGCGCCAGAAGGCACACATTTCTGCGGGGTATCTTTATTTATAGTAGTCATAATTATTTTTTGAGGAATGGAAAAAGGTTCTTTATATTGATACTTTATTCCTTAAATAGTAGAATTCCTTCTGAAATTACGCAAAACAATGCAATACCTAACTCAGTAATATTAAACTCATGCAGATTATATATGTTTGTAAAGTTTCCCAATAATTGATTTAAGGCAAAAGAAACAATAATAATGAATTCGATAATAAAGTGATTGCATTTACCCAGTTTACCCTGTTTTCTCTTTCTTAAAAAATTGACTACCACATAACAAATAAGACATGTTAATAAAATTTTAAAAATTTTTATTTTGATAATAGAGATAAAACTAGATCCAATAACAATAGAGAAACAAAGTATTATATAATTTATTTTTTTATTTTGATATTGCAAATCCATAATAAAATTCTCCTCTACTTTTTTCAGTAGTATTATCCATATGTCTATTCAGATATAATCATCTGATAAGGCTTTTTCTCTAGCACAAGACGGATATAATCATGAACGGAATGGAGTGGTTTGTCCGTTTCAATTCCGGAGCAGACAATATTTGTGTGATGGCTGTCAGAGCCGGCGGTGATAGGAAGGTTATATTTTTTCGCATATAAATAAGCCTGTCGGTTTTCTTCTTCATAATTTGCGCCATTAAAAGCCTCAACGCCATGTACAAGGTTCGGATACAGACGGATTTTAGAGATATACGGACGATCCCGAAACGGGTGCGCGTGAATGACCATTCCGCCATACTTTGAGATTTCTTCATATTGCTGCTCCAAAGTCCAGCGCTCTACTTCGGGGTGTTTCAGCAGCCAGTTTTTGTCCAGTCCGTAAACTAAGAAATCCTGATCCAGATAAGTTTCTTCCCAGCCGAAGAATACCTGAAGTCCGATTTTGTCACCGACGGATTTTGCCTCCTCGTATCCATGACAGAACAAATCTACACGCTCTGCCCAAGGAAGGTCTTTCGGCACAGCGCAGGTGGGACTGCGAAAAAAATGATTGGTAATGAAGATGCCGGAATAACCGGCTTCCTTGTATGCGACTGCCTGATATTTTCCGAGAGCAGTGGCGCATGTACTGACGTCTGCGGTATGGATATGCGTATCATATTTATACATAAAAGGTCTCCTTTATTGTAAAAAAAAGTTTTGTATAGTATTATATTTAATGTGTTTAGTATATCATAAAACAGATTTTAAGGACAAATAAATATGAAAACAGGGATTTTTTTTGATTTGGACGGCACCTTATGGGACGCTGTGGAAAATATTACGATTTCATGGAATGACGAACTGCGCCGGCAGGGTTATCCGATTGTTCTTTCTGCGGATACCTTGCAGAAGGAAATGGGCAAGCTGATGGAGGATATTGCTGACTCCGTTTTTCCGACGATTGAAAAGGAAAAGCGTTACGGAGTTTTGAGGCGCTGCATGGATTATGAGATGGAATATCTGAAAACGCATGGCGGCAGACTTTACGACGATTTAGAGGATACGCTGAAAATATTGAGTTCAAAGTACTTTCTCTGCGTGATTAGTAACGGGCAGGAGGATTATGTAAAAAACTTTTTGGATTACTACGGGTTTCATCAGTATTTTTCAGACTACGAGGAGGCAGGACGGACAGGCATGGCAAAAGCAGAAAATATCCGTCTTGTCATGGAACGCAACCATCTTGAAAAAGCCTTTTATGTAGGCGACATTTTGGCTGATATGCAGGCGGCAGACAAGGCAGGAGCAACCTTTATTCATGCGGCTTATGGATTTGGAACAGTGCCGGCGGACAGACCGAAAATCAACCGGATTTCTGATTTGCCGGATTTAATGATACAATTACTTACTGAATGTTAATTATTTTGTAAGTTGTAGTTATAAAAAAGTAAACTGGAAAAAATAAAAAATGAAAAGAATATTAAAATTGACCATTGGAGCAATTGTGTTGCTCATATTACTGTTTTTTATAATCAGGACATTGGCATTTAAAGTATTTATTTATCCGAACTGGCTGAAAGGTTCTTTAGATGACATATCAGAAGTACATCTTAGTTCAGAACATCTTGATTTAGAGATAACAGATCAGGAAACGGTAAAAAAACTGTATGGATTATGTAAGAATACAAAGATAAAAAACTTGGAATTTGATACATCTGAACTGAATTCATATATGTACGGCTTCAATATAGTCTTTCATTATAACGATGATACATCTGATTGTATTGAATGTAGCACTAAAGATGCTGCTGTATTAAAGCAACCGTCTAATGCGTTCTTTGGACTTCGGGGAGAGAAAAACGAAGAACTATTGTCTTTACTATTAGAAATAGAGAAAAACGAAAATTCAGATATAATATTAGATCAAGAACAAATATTCACTGAAGCAGAAGAATATTTAAAAGAATATGAGAAGGATTTTAATAAAATAATTCACTTAGCAAAAGCAGATAAATCGACACAAAAAGAAAAAGGAGGTGGCTGTATTAGTTTAACAGATAATTATTTAACGTTTCATAATTCAGAACTAGAAGAACAATGTCTATCCCTGATGAATAAGAAAAATATTTTATATATTTCGTTTAGTAAAAGTGGTGTCACATTTACATACAAATCGAATTCTGAATATATAGCAAGTGTTGTATATAATTATAATGACAATGCCAAGGAAAGAAAAACATTAGATATGTTTATTAAAAAGATAAAACCATTTTATTATATGGAATGCATAACATTATCGAATCAATAGTTGTGATTGATGAATCATGCGGCTTACGGATTTGGCACAGCACCGGCGGACAGACCGAAAATCAACCGGATTTCTGATTTGCCGGATTTAATGATAGAATTTACTTACAGAGGATAAAAAATGAGAAAACTAGCGCTTTCAGATGAGATATTATTGCAGATAGAAAAGCCGGCGAGGTATATTGGAAACGAAGTCAACATGGTGGTAAAAGATCCCAGTCGGGTTCCTGTCCGCTATGCGATGTGCTTTCCCGACGTCTATGAGATTGGTATGTCTCATCTGGGAATACAGATTTTATACGATATGTTTAACCGCAGGGAGGACGTATACTGCGAGAGAGTGTACTCCCCATGGGTTGATTTGGACAGGCTGATGCGGAAGCATCATATTCCGCTGTTTACACTGGAAACGCAGGAGCCTGTGAAAAATTTTGATTTTCTGGGGATTACGCTTCAGTATGAAATGTGCTACACGAATATATTGCGGATTTTGGATTTGTCGGGCATACCGCTGAAAGCTGCTGACCGGACGGAGGACGATCCGATTGTTATCGGCGGCGGCCCATGCGCTTACAATCCGGAGCCGGTTGCAGATTTTTTTGATTTGTTTTATCTCGGCGAGGGAGAAACGGCAAACAATCAACTGCTCGACTTGTATATTGAAAATAAAAAATCAGGAGGAAGCAGGCGCGCTTTTTTGGAGAAAGCCGCTGAAATCGACTGTATCTATGTACCGCAATTTTATGAGGTGCATTATCATGAGGACGGTACGATTAAAGAGCGTATTGTAGTCAATCCGCACGCAAAAGAGACCGTCCGCAAGGAAATTGTTACGGATTTTGATACGGCGCCTTATCCGGAAAAACCGCTTGTTCCGTTTATCAAAGTAACGCAGGATCGCTGCGTGCTTGAAATTCAGAGAGGCTGTATCAGAGGGTGCCGTTTCTGTCAGGCAGGCTCCGTCTATAAACCGCTTCGCGAAAAGAACCTTGAAAAATTAAAGGAACTTGCCAAAAATATGCTCGAGACCACCGGATATGAAGAAATTTCGTTAAGCTCGCTAAGCAGCAGCGACTATTCCGAACTTTCCGGTCTGCTTGATTTTCTTCTGGACGAGTGTAAAAAGAAAAAAATCAATATCTCCCTGCCGTCCCTTCGGATTGACGCATTTTCTCTTGACGTCATGAGCAAAGTGCAGGACGTGAAAAAAAGTTCGATTACTTTTGCGCCGGAGGCGGGCACGCAGAGAATGCGCGATGTAATCAACAAGGGGTTGACACAGGAGGATATTTTAAACGGCTGCCGGCAGGCGTTTAAAGGCGGCTGGAATAAGGTAAAACTTTATTTCATGCTCGGACAGCCTACGGAAACCGAAAAAGATGTCGACGGCATTATGGACTTATGCGAGGAAATCGCAGAGCTTTATTACGATACGGTGCCGAAGGAGAAGCGAAACGGCAAGTGTCAGATTACGGCGAGCACGTCCTTTTTTGTGCCGAAGCCGTTTACTCCGTTCCAGTGGGCTCCGATGTGTTCCGCCGAAGTGTTTCTTGAAAAAGCAAGACGCGTCAATGACAAGCGAAAAACGCTTCACAACCAGAAAAGTATTCAATATAAATGGCATGAATCGGATATCAGCGTACTTGAGGGCTTGTTGGCCAGAGGCGACCGCCGTCTGTCGGAAACGCTGCTTTATGTTTATCAAAAAGGCGGAATTTATGACGCGTGGTCTGAATTTCATAATCAAAAACTCTGGGAGGAAGCTTTAGAGGCGACCAATGTAAATCTTGATTTTTATGTCACAAGAAAGAGGGAGGAAACGGAAATCCTGCCTTGGGATTTTATTGATACCGGAGTGACCAAAGCATTTCTTTTAAAAGAATGGCGCCGCGCTTTAAACGGGCAGGTGACGCCGAATTGCAGAATACAGTGTTCCGGCTGCGGAGCCGCAGGTTTTGGAGGAGGAATCTGTCATGAAAGTTAGGGTACGGTTTTCCAAACAGGGGACGATGAAGTATATCGGCCACTTGGATATGGTTCGTTATTTTCAGAAAGTACACCGCAGGGCGGGCGTCGACGTCGCCTATTCCGAAGGATTTTCCCCGCATCAGAAGCTTTCTTTTGCAGCGCCTCTGGGCGTGGGGCTGTGCAGTGTCGGAGAATACTATGATATGGAAGTGCACAGTTGCGAATCCTCTGAAAAAATGATGGAAAAAATCAATGCGCAAAATGTGGAAGGCGTTGAGGTGTTAAGCTTTAAACGGCTTCCGGACGATGCAAAAAACGCCATGTCCGTTCTGGCGGCGGCAGATTATATGGTTTCCATACAGCCACCGGCAGAAGAAGTGATTTTAAACTATATGGCGCAGGAGGAAATTCCTGTTCTTAAAAAAACGAAAAAGAGCGAAAAGGTAGTGAATATCCGGCAGATGATTTATGAGTTGAAACCTTCAAAAAACGGTATTTTCATGAAACTTGCGCAGGGAAGCGCCTCCAATCTCAAACCGGAGCTGGTCGTTGAAAGCCTTTATCGCTTTATGGGAAAAGAAGCGCCGGAACAGATTTCTTTGGAACGGTTGGATATGTATTGTCTGAAAGACGGCCGGCTGATTTCTTTAGACGATGTCGGCGCAGATATGATATAATGGGATTAAATGATGGATCAGAAGTTAATTATCTCCGATTTTTACCAAAATTATTTGCTTGGTTTTTATGAATTTGATGGAGTGGTCAAACGGATTGTCGATTTGAATACAGACAGTCTTGTGGGAAATATTTATTGCGGTCATGTGCGCGACATTGTAAAAAACATTCAGGCTGCGTTTGTGGAGTTTGACGGGCATAAAGGATTTCTGCCTCTGAAAGATGCAAAGAGTTCTCTGCATCAGGGCGATAAAGTGCTCGTTCAGGTTGCTTTCGACGCCCTCAAATCAAAAGACTACGGTCTGACAGAAAAAATCAATCTCTCGCATGAACTGGCAGTGCTCACTGTCGGGACGCCCGGAATTTCCATTTCCAGAAAAATTTCGGACGATGCAAAAAGAGAAGAATTTAAACAACTGCTCATGCAGTACCAAAATCCGGAATACGGACTGATTGTAAGAACGAAGGCGGCGGACTGCCCCGCAGAACAGCTTATGCGCGCAGTAGAAGACCTTATAGCGCAATGGAAGCATATCCGGCGGAAATTTCAATTTTCCACGTCCGGTATGCCACTGCTTGTCCGGAATAAATGCGTCAGCGAAAGCAGGGAATTTCTCGCAAAATATGAGGGAGAGATTGTTACGGACAACCGGTTTGTATCAGAACTGCTGAACAATCAGGATATTTCCTGCCGGTTTTATGAAAACCACAGCGTTTCCCTGCCAAATGTATACAGGCTTGGCAAATGCTTAGAGCGCGCCCTCCGGCGTACCGTCCGGTTAAAAAGCGGCGCTGAGCTGGTGATTGATTATACGGAAGCGCTGACGGTGATTGACGTCAATACTGCAAAAGCAGAGCTTCATTCCAATCGTCAGGAAACGTTTTTTCAAATCAATCTGGAGGCGGCATATGAGATTGCAGACCAGATGGAACTGCGCAATCTCTCCGGAATTATTTTGGTTGATTTTATCAATTTAAAAAGTAAACAGGCGCGCGGAAAACTGACAGAAACGTTGAGGGAATTATTAAGATACCAGTCGGTTCCATGCGAGGTCTGCGGATTTACAAAACTCGGACTGATGGAGTTGTCCAGAAAAAAGAAAGAACGTCCGTTATACGAATGTTTAAAACAGAAAGAAGGAGAAACAAAATGAAAAAGCGGTTTGAAAAATTTTTAAGTCTGATGCTGGTTTGTCTGCTGGTATGCGGGTTATGCGGCTGCAACGGCAGCAAGACGGAGGAGAAGGCGGCCGAAACGAAAGAAGATAAAGAAGTCGTTGATTTATCATGGTATATCAATTTCTCGTGGTTCAATACCGATTGGGGCACCAACATGGTATCCAAGGCGATTACGGAGAAAACCGGCTGCAATATTGATTTTGTCATTCCTACGGGAGATCCGAATGAAAAATTGGATTCCATGATTTCGTCGGACAGCCTGCCGGATATCGTTACGCTCGGCTGGTGGGAATATGAAATCAGCCAGATGGTCAATCAGGGAAAAGTTTATGCCTTAGACGAACTGGCAGACAAGTATGAACCTTATTTCTTTCAGGTTGTAAATGATGAAATTGTAAACTGGCATTCTTCTTCCGACGGACACCTGTATCAGTATCCGAACTCCGCCATGACGCCTTCGGATTATGAGCAGTACGACAACCTTCCGTCAAATCAGGTATTTGTAGTGCGGAAAGATATATATGAGGCAATCGGTTCCCCGGATATGACGACGCCGGAAGGATTTGTCTCCGCCGTAGAAAAAGCGGCAAAAATGTTTCCTGAAATTGACGGAAAAGAATTGATTCCTGTGGGCAGTACGGAGTTTAACGAACTCGGCTGTGATTCTTTTGACAATTTCCTTTTAAATTTCCTTTCCGTACCATATGTCGACAAAAACGGAAATGCAGTAGACCGGCGTTCCAATAAAGATTATATCGCATGGTTAAAAGCGTTTAGAAAATTGGGCGCAAAAGGTCTTTTAAAAGATGAAATCTTTTTGAATACAAGAACGCAGACTTCAGAAAAAATTGCCACCGGACAATATTTCTGCATGATTTATCAGTATACCGATATGGCTGACCAGCAGAAGACATTGTACAGCAACAATCCGGACGGCATCTATATGGCGGTGGACGGCCCGAAAAATCTGGCGGGAGACGATTATTCCCTGCCCGGAACCGGTATTAACGGCTGGACGGTAACGCTGATTTCAAAAACGTGTGAACACCCGGACAAAGCGATTAAACTTCTGACGTATTTAATCAGCGAAGAAGGCCAGAAAATGACATGGCTTGGCGTGCAGGGTGAAACGTGGGATTATAACGAAGAAGGAAAGCCGGAAATGTATCCTGAGGTTACGGAACTGTTAAATAAGGACAGGGCGGCTTTCGACAGAAAATACGGCGCGGATTCCTGCTATTGGATGATGCAGAATGATGTGCTTTCCGCACAATGGTTTGAAGATGATGAAAACGACCCGATTACCCAGTTAAAACAATGGACTTATCCTTATACGGTTTACGACGGACAGTACACGATTTCCTTTGATACTGAAAGCGAAGTCGGAAAAATTAAAGATCAGGCGGATAAGTTGTGGGGGCAAACCCTGCCGAAACTTCTGGTCACGAAGTCCGAAAAAGAATTTGACCGGATTTTTAAAGACTTTGAACAGACAAGGGATTCTTACGGGTATGATAAAGTGCTCAAGGCGCTTACGGAAAAAATCAATGAAAATGAACAGCGGTTGGGATTAAATCAATGATACATCGTAATTCACAGGGAAAATTAAAATTTCATATTTCATTAAACCATAAAATTGTAATCGTACTTGTCGCAACAATGATAGTTCTTGCAAGTTTATGGACTACCGTAATGTTTTTAAACATGAGCCGGAACGCAAAGGATATTGCGTTAAATGACGAGAGAACCTATATCCGTTCGGTCGGTTCCAATGAAAACAGTGTGGAGGAGGTCTGCAATCTTGCAAAACAGACGATTGTACAGCAGACCTCCCTGTACGATTATATGCAGTTGGCAAAGTCGGGAAAAGATTTGGATACGGTTGAAAAAATAGAATTTTATAATAATGAAATTGCCTCCCTTGACAATATGACGAACACCAATCCGTATCTCTACCAGATACGGCTGTTTGTCAATGCCCCGATTACGGAAAAAAAGCCCTGCTTTTACAGGATTGACCGATTGAAAAATCTTGCATGGGCGGCTTCCTATCAGAGCGGAGCGTGGGAAATCAATTATACGGATACCGCATTTCCAAATAATGTCAATTATTCGACAAGACTTGCGGCGATTGTCACCGATATTTATGATGAAAATAACGACCTGCTTGCTGTGCTGGAAGTGTCTACCAATATTGAAAATATTATTCCAAATTTTTACAGCGAAAAGCAAGAAGATTTGAATTTCTTTATCGACAGCCATGACCATATTGTCTGCTCCGACCATGTGCAGGAGTTATTAAATTCAAACAAAAAGCAGATTTTGGAAATGGTGGAAAACAACAGCGAACCAGCCTATATCAAACTGAATGATAACAATTTTCTTATTTCAACGCTGAAAATGACTTCTTTAAACGGGACTTATGTACATATTACCACAACCGACCATATCATTGCGTCCTATTACGACAGTCAGGCGCCGTATATATTTATTGTTGTTATTTCCATGATTATCTTTTCCGCGCTGGTCGTTATTTTAATCCGCTACATTTTCCGGCGGTTTAATAATCTGACAACCTCGGTGAAACGGATTAAAAACGGAGAACACATTATGCTGCCGACAGATGGAAACGACGAAGTTTCCGATATGGCGATGCAGATTAACGATATGCTTTCTGCGCTCGAACAGTTGAACGAGGAAAAAATGAATCGTGAGCTGCTCGCGAAAAACGCTGAAATTAAAGCACTCCAGAACCAGATTAACGCTCATTTCATGTTTAATGTTTTGGAAACGATTAAAATGCTTGCGGAAATCAGAGAGGATTACGAAATCTCAGACGCCGTAACCTCGCTGGGAGAAATGTTCCGTTACACTGTAAAATGGAGCTCCGGTATGGTAGAGTTAAAGGAGGAAATCAATTATATTAAAAATTATCTGGATTTATTAAATCTGAGATTTGATTATGAAATCAATTTATCGCTGAACATTCCGGAAGAATATATGACGCTGAAAATCCCGAAGATGTCGCTGCAGCCATTGGTTGAAAATTCAGTTTCGCATGGAATTGAAAATGTGGCGGAGGACACGACGATTTTAATTCAGGCGTACAAAAAGGACGAACTGATTTATCTTGAGGTTTTGGACGAAGGCGTCGGCATCAGCATGGAACAGTTGGAAAATCTCCGGCAGAGGTTGGAATCCAGTGAATGGGTCAGCGATGACAGCGATCATGGAAGGGCGCTGTTTAATGTGATGCAGCGGATTAAAATGTATTTCGGCGCGGAATACGGACTTCAGATTTTTTCAGAAGAAGGAAAGTACACAAAGGTACTGATACAAATACCAAGAAATGAGGAGAACGTCAAATGAGAACATTATTGTTGGTGGAAGATGAAAAACTGATTCGTAAAGGAATCCGTTCCATCGTGGAGCGTTCCGGCGTGGATATTGACGAGATTATCGAATGCTCTAATGGCGAGGCGGCGTTGGCGATTTTAAAGGAGCGGGAAATCGACGCGATGTTTACGGATATCCGAATGCCGAAAATGGACGGAATTACTCTGGTCAATGAAATCCAGTCTTTGGAGCATAAGCCTTTGATTGCGGCAATCAGCGGCTATGACGATTTTAAATATGCAGTTGAAATGCTTCGGAATGGGGTTAAAGACTATATATTGAAACCGGTTGACCGGAATAAAGTCACAAAAATACTGGAAAATTTCCAAAACGACCTTGCGGAGTCGGAAAACGAGTATAATCAGAAAAAGCAGACGGCAATTCAGCAGTTTCAGTATATGTTATTTAACGACCAGATTACAAATCAGGAATTGCAGACCATCTGCCGCTTAGTGCACCCGTATATTCCATTGGACAATTTTGTTGTTTTCTGTATCAGCAACAGCGAGGAAAATGAAGCGTTTACTTCTCCGGGACGATATTATTATGTGCAGGGCAAAAAACATTTGAATATGATTATTGCGGACGACCGTTATAAACTGGAGGTCGCAGAGCGCTTAAAGGGATATTACTATGGTATCAGCAGAAAATATTACAGTTTCATGGACATTAAGCAGGCGTTCTGCGAAGCTGCAGAAATGCGCAGAACTGCCTTTGAAACCTGCACTCATGTCATTGATGCAACGACATTCCATAAACCGGAAATGGAGTATGAATATGCTGTAAAGGTTATGATGCAGACCGCAAATCTGATTTGTTCCAACAAACTCGAAGAAGCGCTGAATCAGTTGCAGGTTTTTGCTGAAGGTGTCAAGCAGCGGAAATATTCGATTGATGATTTTCAGGAACAGATGGAAATTATCATAACCACTACGATGAAGGTTTACAAAAACACGCTAAAGAATAAGGAAGATGAAGTCCGCGAACTGCTTAATATGTTCAGTTTCCAGACCATCAATGAATATATGATGGTCGTTTCCGACTGGATCCGCAATTTTAACGAGTTAATCGGGCCGGATTTAGATGAACGGAAAACCGGACAGAAAATGGAAAAAGCGATAGCGTTTATTAAGGAAAATTATGCCACAGACTTGAATATGGCGGTGGTGTCAAACTACATCTCGATGAACTATTCGCTGTTTTCATTTACTTTCAAGCAATATACCGGAACCAATTTTGTCAATTATCTGAAAAATATCCGCGTGGGCGAGGCAAAGAAACTGCTGACGGACACAGATATGAAAGTCAATGAGATTTCAAGAGCAGTGGGCTATGAATATGAAAAACATTTCATGAAGACGTTTAAAAGCATTACAGGACTGACTCCTTCCCAATACCGCAACAACTTAGGCCAGTAGGAGAGATATATATGAAATACAGAGGAAATAAAAAAGCAGCCTTACCGCGAAGTGCGGGAGTGGCTTGCCAGAGTTAAGACTTTTGTGAAGTGCATTGTAAAACCTGAACCGAAGTATCTGGGAGAACCGATTGACTTGAAAACCAGCGGCGATGTGACAAATGATGTGACAAATGACAAATAAGTATTGTGTTTTAAAAATTAGTGTGATACTATTAAAACGAGGATGAAATATAAGGGGGGATATCTTACAATTAAACAATATGTATGTTACTAAATTAATGTAAAAATCTCTCGTTTATTATATTTCGAGGGATTTTTTGTTTATATTATTGCAAAAAGTCCATCTCATTGTAACAAATTTATTAAATTAATTGAAAGGAGCCAGAGATATGAAAAAGAAATTATTAAAACAAATTTTTACCACATTATTAGTAATGGCAATATTACCAAATGCTATTACAGTAGCAAATCCAAAATATGATAAAAAATTAAAGAATGAATATGTAGTGTTTAATGAAAAAGCAAATAGTAAAAAAATTATAACAAAATTTTTGACAGCAACAGAAGCAGAAGAATTAAAAGAAGAGAATGAAAATGTTACAATTGAAAATAATATAAAATTTGAAGCTAGTTGGGATGAAAGTTATATAGATCCCGAATCCGTATCCGATCATTGGAATTTAAATATGATTAATGCAAATGAGATTAATAAGGAAAGTGCAGTGGAGGATAAAATAAAAATCGCAATTATTGATTCTGGAATTGATATATGCGATGGAATAAAAGTTAAGGAAAGATATAATTTGGTTCCATCAGAAAGGGAAGTAAATCCAATTTTTGATGATATTACTGGTCATGGTACAGCCATTGCCTCTATAATTTGTGGAGCTAAAGGTGCAGATAGAAAGTCATATGGTATAAATAATGATGTAGAAATATACTCTATAAAAATAATGGATGGAGATAATACAGCTCCACTTAGTAGAGTAGTAGAAGCTATATATAAGGCAATAGAATATGATGTAGATATTATTAATATGAGCTTTGGGACAACACAAAATTCAAAAATATTACAACAAGCTATTGAGGATGCTTATAATGAAGATATATTAATGATTGCTGCAGCAGGTAATAGAGGAGAAACAGATGGTATTGTTGAATATCCGGCGGCATATGATGAAGTTATGGCGGTTGGCTCTGTGGATGCAAATGCCCAAATCAGTGAAACAAGTTCTAATGGGTATGAAGTAGATGTTTATGCGCCAGGAGATTATGTAAAAACAGCAACGAGTTTTGGATTGGAGACTGTGTCTTCTGGAACAAGTATTGCCACACCACATGTAGTAGGATTAGCAAGTATACTATGGCAGCGAGATAGAAGTAAACCAGTTAGTTTTATCAAGGAACTAATTATTGATAGTTCAAAGGAAATCGCATCTGGAGATAAAAGAATAAAATTGATTGATATAGGATATGCAATAGATACATATAATGATTTTGCAAAAACTTACAAAAGAAATAAAAATAATAAAAAAATAAAGAAGAACAGATCGGATATAATAACTTGTCAAGAAACTGCTGAAGTGTCAGCAAGATGGAGTAAAAATAATCATGGAAAATTGGTTATTAATAATGCGAATGGAAAATTGACAGAAGCTCAAGTAAAGATGGTGCGCGCAGGAATAAGATATAATGACGAAATATTACCTGGAAGTTTTAACTCAGGGACAGGGATAATGTATGAACGAAGAGTATGGCATTCTTTAACATATTATGTTAATTATATGGCTGTTATAAATTATATAGGTAGAATTATCAGAAATACAGATTGCAATACGAATATTGCATATAATGATGTGACAAATTTTACGAATGCAGATAGAACAAGAATTAATACTGATATCAAGGCAATAAAAAAAGCAGACCTAATTAAAATAGGGTTACATGGAGATAGTAGCAGTAGTGAATATAAAAATCTGAACTTTGATTATAGAATGAGAAGATTATTAATTTTCGGAATGGAACTCCATGTAATAACCGACGCTTTTGCACATCGTGCATATGGAATAGCTCCATATTTGGGTGGAAATGATCCAAGTCATTGGATAAAAATAAGTACAGAAGATACAGATGGTGATGGGGAAAATGATGTTTTTGCAGACGATTTAAATAGATATCCATCTAGATATGAGGCTGCAGGCAGAGTGGTAAGAAATGTTATGAATCAGTGCCTGGTTTTTAACAACAACAATGTAGTACAAATGAAAGAAACAAAATTAATATTAAGTAAACAGATAATGTATAACAATCAATTTTCTTCATTGTCTAATGAAAACTTTAATGATAGATTTTTATTATATAAATTGTATTCATACGCAAGCGCAAATGCTGCTTACGACAACACTTTTTCAACATATAGCAATGCGTTGGCAAATGTTTCATATGAGTGGTAGGGCGAACAAAAGAAACAAGAATTGGAGAAGAAAAAGCAAGGGTTAGTTCATTTGTTTTTACTAGGAGGATTATAGATTATGAAAAGAGTATTTTATATTTTAATAATAATTTTTATTCTTCATTTGAATTTAATGATATCAGAAAATATAAGTGCCGAAAATGTACAATCTGAAAATCTCTTAGGAATTACAGAAGAAAATTTTCCGGATCAGGTACTAAGGGAAATCTTAAATACAAATGATAAAAATAGCGATGGATATCTGTCTGACGAAGAAATAAGAACTATAAAAACGGTTACGTTAGACAAAGACGAACTATCTCAGGAAGAAACGGCAAAGGGGCTTAATACCTCGATGACAAAGGAAGAAAAAAGAAAGAGATATTATGAAATAAACCTTAAGGGCATCGACAAATTAACATCATTACAAGCGATTAGTCTTAATTGCTGTTCTTCTAAAAAAATTAAACCAAAGATATATCATTTTAAATTATTATATAAAATGCCGAAAATTATTGGTTTACAATTGAGTATTAGAAATATTAAAAAACTTAAACTTTACAAATTTTCAAATTTGAAGAATTGTACAATTACCAGCTCGCAGATTGATTCAATCAATTTTGGAAAAAATTCAAAAATAGAATACTTGTATTTAGATGCTTGTAATATAAAAAGAAGACTTGATATATCACAGTTAAAGAAATTGAAAACTTTTATAGTGGAAAATTGTGTTATTACAGATTTAAAGATGGGAGATAAAAATAAAAAACTTGAAAAATTTTATCTCGATGCAGATTTAGAGCATAGCAGGAAGTGTACAATAAGAAAATTAGATTTTACCAATATGAAAAATCTAAAAACGGTAGGAATATGGAGTTGGGAAAAGTTAAAAGAAATTCGGTTTAAAAATAATAATAAACTTAAAAGGATAAATATTGTTTACTGTCCAAAACTGAAAAAAATCATATTTACAAAGTGCAAAAAAGCAAAAAAATTATCTAAAAAAATGAGTTTGTCAAAATCATCGAACCAGTATTATAAATCAATTACTAAAATAATCGATTGACATTAGGCCGCTTCTGTGCTATATTACTCTGGTATGCCGCTCAGTGGGGTTTTAAGTAATGTTTTTCATTCACCGAAACTGGCGAGTAATGAGTAATAGGAGGTACCCATATCATGTACGCAATTATTGCAACAGGTGGTAAACAGTATAAGGTTTCAGAGGGCGATACCATAAGGGTAGAAAAGCTCGGTGTTGAAGCAGATACAAAGTTTACTTTTGATCAGGTTCTTTTGGTAAGCGGTGATGATGTGAAAGTCGGAAATCCTACCGTCGAGGGAGCTTCAGTGGAAGCAACGGTCGTAGGTGACGGCAAGGCAAAGAAAATCATTGTTTACAAATATAAGAGAAAAACCGGATATCATAAAAAGAATGGTCATAGACAGCAGTATACAGAAGTTAAGATTGATAAAATCAACGCTTAATCAGGTGGTGTTTCTATGACAGACATAACAGTTTACCGCACAGGAGATTTTTATCAGGGCGTCAGCGTTTCGGGACATTCCGGATATGCGCAGGCCGGTAAAGATATTGTCTGTGCAGGGATTTCCGTTTTGACGATTAACCTGATCAACTCGCTTGAACAGTTGTGTGAAGACGCGTTTTCGGTGAAAGAAGATGAGCGTCAGGGACTGATTGAGATTTGTATGTCTTACGAAGATGATGAGGAGCCGTCCGGCGAATCCCGGATTTTATTTGATTCCTATCTGATAGGAATTCAGAGTTTATTGGAAGATTATAGTGATTTTATAAGATTGGAAATTAAGGAGGTATAGTGATGATGAAGATGAACCTTCAGTTCTTCGCTCACAAAAAGGGGGTTGGTTCCACAAAAAACGGTCGTGATTCCGAATCAAAGAGACTTGGCGCCAAAAGAGCGGACGGACAGTTTGTAAAAGCCGGTAATATTCTTTACAGACAGCGTGGTACAAAAATTCACCCGGGCGTTAATGTAGGCCGCGGTGGAGATGATACATTATTTGCTACATCAGACGGCATTGTCCGTTTTGAGAGAAAAGGCAGAGATAAAAAACAGGTTTCTGTATATCCGGTAGCGGAATAATTCTTAGAACAGTTTCTCAGGGCTTCAAGTCAGTTGATGATTTGAAGCCTGTTTTATGATACGGGAAACTGCGATATATTTTTTGGAGGTTTTTATGTTTGCAGATTTTGCAAAGATTTTCATAAAATCAGGAAAAGGCGGCGACGGCCACGTTTCTTTCCGTAGGGAATTGTATGTGGCAAACGGCGGGCCGAACGGCGGCGACGGAGGAAAAGGCGGCGATATTATCTTTGAAGTGGACAAAGGGTTGAACACGCTTTATGAATTCCGTCACAATCATCATTACAAGGCGGAATCAGGTCAGGAAGGCGGAAAGCAGAATAAGACCGGAAAGAACGGCGCGGATCTTGTCATCAAGGTGCCTGAGGGAACGGTCATTCGTGAAGCGGAAACCGGAAAGATTGTTGCGGACATGAGCGGGGAAAACAGACGCGTGACGGTCTTAAAAGGCGGCCGGGGCGGAAAAGGAAACCAGCATTATGCCACTGCGACGATGCAGGCGCCGAAATACGCGCAGCCGGGACAAAAAGCGATGGAATTAAACGTCACTTTAGAACTGAAAAGCATTGCGGACGTTGGCTTGGCAGGATTTCCAAATGTCGGAAAATCAACGCTGTTATCCCGCGTGACAAACGCTGATCCGAAAATTGCAAACTATCATTTTACAACATTAAATCCGAATTTGGGTGTTGTCGATTTAGAGGGCGGAAAAGGCTTTGTGATTGCCGACATTCCCGGACTGATTGAGGGCGCTTCTGAGGGCGTAGGGCTCGGACATCAGTTTTTAAGGCATATTGAGCGCACAAAAGTCATTATTCATATGGTGGACGCCGCTTCCGTCGAAGGCAGAAATCCGATTGAGGACATTTATGCAATCAATAAAGAACTGGAAACTTATAATCCGGATTTGCTGAAACGGCCGCAGGTTATCGCGGCAAATAAGATGGACGCGGTTTTTGGGGATACCAATGAGATTATCGAGAAAATCAAAGCGGAATTTGAGCCGGAAATCAAAGTATTCCCGATTTCTGCAGTCAGCGGAAAAGGCGTCAAAGAGTTGTTGTTTTATGTAAGAGAACTGCTGGATACGTTTGATGACGCACCGGTTGTCTTTGAGCAGGAATACGATCCGTTTGAATTTCAGGATCAGAAAGAACTTCCTTTTACGGTGGAAAAACTGGAGGACGGACTATATTCTGTCGAGGGGCCGCGCATTGAGCGTATGCTCGGATATACGAATCTGGATTCAGAAAAAGGATTTATCTTTTTCCAGAATTTTATGAAAGACAATGGGATTTTAAAAGAGTTAGAAGATTTGGGAATTCAGGACGGCGATACCGTAAAAATTTACGGACACCAGTTTGATTATTATAAATAAACCGTCAGGAGGAAGGAATGAACAGCAGACAGAGAGCGTATTTAAGAAAGATTTCAGCGATGGAACAGCCGGTTTTCCAAATTGGAAAATCTTCGGTCACTCCGGAGATTACCGCTGCCATCGACGAGGCATTAGAGGCGAGGGAACTCGTTAAAATCAGTGTGTTAAAAAACTGCGAGCATGACTGTAAAAGCGTCGCAGAGGTTTTGGCGGAGCGCACAAAATCAAGCATCGTCCATGTAATAGGGCGCAAAATTGTACTATATCGTCCGGCAAAAAATGAGAAAGACCGGAAAATTCTATTGCCATAAAAAGGAGTATTTATGAAGATAGGAATTTTAGGCGGAACGTTCGATCCGGTTCACAAAACGCATATTGCGATTGCAATCAATGCAAAAGAGCAGTATGCCCTTGACAAAGTTTTGTTGATGCCGACTCCTTATCCGCCTCACAAAGATAAAGCTAAAATTACCGGCAATTTTCACAGAATTCAAATGATAAAACTGGCAGTGGAAGGACTTAGCGGCATTGAATTTTCGGATTTTGAGTTGTCCATGACGGACACGACATATACCGCCGACACCCTTCACCTGTTAAAAGAACTGCACCCCGAAAATGAATATTATTTTATTATGGGAAGCGATTCCATTGCCTATTTTATGAACTGGTACCGGCCGGACGTTATTTTAAAATACGCCGGACTGCTGGTTGCGAAAAGAAAAGACGGAAGCTCAGACAAAATGGAGCGCGCCATTTCTGAGATTGAACAAACTTATCATGTGCATATCGGAAAAATCTTAATGGATTCAACGGAGATTTCGTCAAGTTTTATCCGGACACATTCTTATGATGAAATCCGTTCTATGGTGCCCCAAAAAGTCTACGAATACATTGTTTCAAACGGGTTATATAATAACTGTAATGTCAATAGCGCATGGTCTGTCAACCGGATTGTTGACCATTTAAAAGAAATATTGAAACCGGAACGGTTTGCCCATACGCTAGGCGTTGCGGCTACGGCAAAAACGATGGCGGAGACATTCGGCGTCAATCCAACAAGGCGTATATGGCGGGAATTTTGCACGACTGTGCAAAATATTTATCCGGAAAAGAACTGCTTGATTTCTGCATGAAGCATCAGCTTCCGGTTAGCTCCATTGAAAAGAAGGCGCCTTACCTGCTGCACGCAAAAGCCGGCGCTTATCTTGCCGAACACCGGTACGGTATTACGGATCAGGAAATTTTATCTGCGGTGCGGTGGCATACGACCGGAAAACCGGAAATGAGTAACCTTGAGCAGATTATCTTCTGCGCAGATTATATTGAACCCGGCAGGACGAAGCAGCCGAATTTACCGTATCTGAGGGGACTTGCCGGAAAAAATCTTACTCTTTTGACTTATCATATTTTAAAAGATACGGTAGACTATTTACAGAAAGTTTCTCCGGAAACGATGGATTGTGAAACTTCTGACGCATATGCGTATTACAAAAATATTTTGGATGGGAGGTCTATATGAGCGCAAAGGAATTAGCGAAAACGGCATATCAGGCATTGAAAGAAAAGAAGGGAAATGAGATTACCGTCATTGACATCTCAGGCATCTCTATTCTGGCAGACTATTTTATTATCGCCAGCGGAAGCAATGAAAATCATGTCCATGCGCTGGCGGACAGCGTGCAGGAGGAAATGCAGAAAAAAGGAGCCGTATTAAAACACATGGAGGGCTATCAGAACGCAAACTGGATTCTGCTTGATTTTCAGGACGTCATCGTCCATGTGCAAAGCGAGGAAGACCGTCTGTTTTACGATTTGGAAAGAATTTGGAGAGACGGCAGGGTGATTTCTCCGGAAGAATGGCAGGTGTAATTATGTGGGCATATCAAAGCGTTTTTTATCAGATTTATCCTTTGGGATTTTGCGGCGCGCCGTTTGAAAACGACGGCGTTTCCATGCATCGTATCCGAAAAATCAACGACTGGATTCCCCATATCAAAAAACTTGGAGCGGACGCGGTTTATTTTTCTCCGCTCTTTGAGTCGGATACGCATGGATACAATACGAGAGATTATAAAAAGATTGACACCAGATTGGGCGATAATGACGATTTTAAGGAAATCTGCGATAATCTGCACAAAGAAGGTATAAAAGTCGTTTTAGACGGCGTTTTTAACCATGTAGGACGTGGTTTTCCACAGTTTCAGGACGTCATTAAAAACAGAGAGAATTCTCCGTATCTCAACTGGTTCCATATCAGCCTCGACGGAAACTCCAATGATAACGACGGACTCTGGTATGAGGGCTGGGAAGGCAATTATGATCTCGTAAAACTGAATCTTCAAAATGAAGAAGTGGTTTCGTATCTGCTTGATGTGGTGAAATTCTGGATTGATACTTTTGATATTGATGGAATTCGTCTTGACGTCGCATACTGTCTTGATTTTGGATTTTTGCGCAGACTGCGGAGCTTCTGCGATTCTCAAAAAGAGGACTTTTTCTTAGTCGGAGAAATGCTGCATGGGGACTACAATCAGCGCATGAATGACGAGATGCTTCATTCCGCGACCAATTACGAGTGCTACAAGGGACTTTACTCAAGTTTTAATTCCATGAATATGTTTGAAATCAATCATTCGCTGCTCCGGCAGTTTGGCCCGGAAAACTGGACGCTTTATCGCGGAAAGCATCTGTTGTCTTTTGTTGACAACCATGATGTGACTAGAATTGCAAGTATTTTAACGAATGAAAATCATCTGAAACTGATTTACGCCCTGTTATTTGGAATGCCGGGAATTCCATGCGTCTATTACGGAAGTGAGTGGGGCGAAAAGGCTGAAAAGAGTCAGGGCGATCCGGCGCTTCGCCCATGCTTTGACAAACCGGAATGGAATGACCTGACGGATTTTATCAGTTCTCTTGCAGACATCAGAAAACAATCCGACGCTTTGACTGACGGTGATTTTACATCAACGGTTCTGACCAACAGACAATGTATTTTTAAAAGAAGTACCGGAAACGATACGGTTTATGTGGCAATCAATGCAGACAGCGAGGCGTATACCGCGTATTTCGACGCAGGAAAAAATCAGGTTACAGATCTCATTTCAGGTGATATAATAGACGTTGCGAATGGTTTTCAAATGAAGCCTTACACTGCGTATTTTTTGCAATAGGCAATCTTGCATTACATATTTTTGCAACAGGAAAATCCTGCATTGCGTATTTTTGCAACAGGCAACAGGAAAATAAAAGAAACGTAGACAAACAGCAGGCAGATGGAACGCCTGCAAATAAAAAGAAAGGAAGTAGACGAGATGGAAAATAAGTTGGTTCCTGTCACTTTACTGACAGGCTATCTGGGAGCCGGAAAGACAACCCTGTTAAATCAGGTTTTGACAAACCAGAAAGGATACAAAGTCGCTGTGATTGTCAATGATATCGGCGAGGTCAATATCGACGCCTCTCTGATTGCAAAGGGCGGGCAGGTAACACAGCAGGACGAAAATCTTGTCCCGCTGCAAAACGGCTGTATCTGCTGTACGCTGAAAGTCGATTTAATCAACCAGATTATTGATTTAATCCGTACCGGACGGTTTGATTATATTTTAATTGAAGCAAGCGGAATTTGCGAGCCGATACCGATTGCCCAGTCTGTCACAATGCTGGACGGTTCTTATGACAGAAGGGCGCAGATTGCCCGACTTGACAATATCGTATCCGTCGTTGATGTTGCGAGAATGGCAGATGAATTCGGCTGCGGAGACCATCTGGTGAAAGATGATATTGATGATGAGGATATCGAAAATCTGATTATCCAGCAGATTGAATTCTGCAATACGATTATCTTAAATAAAGTAGATACGGTTACGCCAGAGCAGTTGGGCAAGGTAAAAGCCATTGTCAAAAAACTCCAGCCGAATGCCGTTATGATTGAAACGACCTATGGACAGGTCGATGTGGACGAAATTTTAAACACAAACCGGTTTGATTTTGAAAAGGCAAGCATGTCCGCCGGCTGGATTCAGGAATTGGAAGCTGCCGACGAAGAAGACGAGAAGCACGAGGAACATCATGGCAGCCACGATGACCATGAACATGAACATGACCACGAACATGAAAGTGGGCATGAACACCACGAGCATGAAGACGGTCATGAACATGAGCACAATCACGAGCATGAAGATGACCATGAGCATCACCATGAACACGAACACGAACATGAAGGCGGTCATCATGGACACCATCACCATCATCACCATCATGGCGAAGGCGAAGTGGAAGAATACGGAATCGGTTCTTTTGTTTATTATAGAAGAAAACCTTTTGCAAAGGAAAAATTTGAAGACTGGCTTGATGAAATGCCAAAAACGATTATCCGCGCAAAAGGAATTATCTGGGCTGCCGAAAACAACAACGACGCTTATATGTTTGAGCAGGCAGGAAAACAGATTAACATTGCAAATGCCGGTCAGTGGGTTGCCACAGCGCCTAGACGGGTTCGTCAGAAAATGATGAAAGAAGATCCGAGCCTTGTCAAAGACTGGGACGAGCAGGTCGGAGACCGTATGATTAAAGTTGTATTTATCGGACATGACATGGATAAAGATGCGATTATAAAATCTTTAGACGAATGTCTGGCATATTAAAAGTCTTCAGACAAATATTTGACATATTAAAAGTCTTTAGACGAATATCCGGCAGATTGATTTTGCATTTTTGTTGGTAGAAATGGCTGGCGCCTTTTGGTGCCGGCTTTTTTATATCATAGAAAATTTCTCTGGGTTTGGGCAGGAGAATATGTAACATAATTTGATTTTTTGGCGTTTAAGGAGCGTTTACATGTCAAACCGGCTTGTTTTATCAAATATGTATGTAAAATCTCTTGATTTTTTAAGTGTTCGAGGAGCGTTTACATGTCAAACCGGCTTGTTTCGCTAAATATGTATGTAAAATTTCTTGATTTTTTAAGTGTTTGAGGGATTTTTACATGCAAAAGTGGATTGTTTTATCAAATTTACATGTAATTATTTTGAAATTTCAAAGAGTTTGGAGATTTTTTACATGTGAAATTCACTTATTTTATCAAATTTGCATGTAATAAGATTTCATTTCCCGAATATTAGTCGGTTTTTTACATGTCAAATTAGTTTGTTTGATTAAATATACATGTAATTGTTTCCCTGCCGCCAAGAGATTGAAAATATTTTACATGTCAAATTCAAGGCTATTATCAAATATACATGTAATCGAATTTTGTTCCCGAAGTGGTTGAAGATTTTTTAGAAGAAGTCAGGTGTGAAGACTTGCCAGAAGTCCTGCGGTACGTTTGAAAAGGAAAGAGAAGAAGTCAAAAAAAGAAGACCATCTGCTTTGAGCGGATAGCCTTCTTTTTGATTGTTTGGTCTAGAAAACCATACGACGGTAAAGAGAACGTACTTTGCCGACAATCGTACAATCATCAACAATAATCGGATCCATATTGTCATTTTCCGGTTGAAGCCGGATATAGCCGTCTTCTTTATAAAATCTTTTTACTGTAACGGAATCTTCGATTAAAGCCACAACAACGTCGCCGTTTCGCGCTGTCGATGTCTTTTCCACAATCAGATAATCGCCTTCAAAGAAACCGATATTGATCATGCTGTCACCATGCACTTTTAAAATGAATGTTTCGGCGTTTGGCACAAACTCTGCAGGAAGGGAGAAGTAGTCCTCAATATTTTCCACTGCGAGAAGCGGTTCACCGGCGGCAACCCGTCCGACAATCGGAATATTTACCATTTCCCTTCTTGAAAGCCCAAACTCGTCATCAATAATTTCAATCGCGCGAGGCTTCGTCGCATCTCTCCGGATATATCCGTTTTCCTCTAACGTATTCAAATGAGAGTGGACGGAAGAAGTAGATTTCAAGCCAACCTTTTCGCAGATTTCGCGAACGGTAGGCGGATAACCTTTTGATAAAATTTCTTTTTTTATATAATCTAAAATCTGTTGCTGCTTTGCTGTGATTTTTCCCGCCATAAAAAACCTCCATTCATATCAGTGTACCAATTAACGTACTTTAATTATGTTAATCTTATCACAGATGAAAAAAAGTTTCAACAGGAAATCGAACAAATATTCGAAAAAACTGTTGACAAACATTTGTTCGGGTGCTAAGATAAAAATACAAAAAACGAACAGATGTTCACATCATATTTTTATGGAGGTGTTCTTATGAATAAAAGATTTTTTTACACAGGCAGTTTTGTTTTATTATTAGCTTTTGCGGTTTTATCCGCTGTTTATCTTACAAACGTAGAGGCGGGCGATGAGAGAGTCGCTACGCAGAAAGCGTATATCAGTTATGAAATCAAAGCCGGTGACACGTTATTTTCCATTGCAGAGGAAAATACGGCAAACAGCGGGATTTCCATTGACGATTATATTGATGAAGTAAAAGTAAATAATCAGTTGTCTTCTGACAAAATCATCGTAGGGAAAAAATTGATTATTGCTACATATTCTTATGAATAAAAACGATACCCGCAAAACGTCTGAAAAGACTTTTAACGTCTGAAAAAACTTCTGACAAAAAAATTGACAAAATAAAATCATCGCAGGGAAAATAGCGAATGAGAAACTATCGAATTGATTACAAAAAGGGGCCTCCAACCTTATGGAAGTCCCTTTTTTGCAAAAATAAACTGAATTGATAAAAATAGAACTGAATTTGATGCGAGATTTTTATTCACTTCTTAATTTCACTGCGTTTCTCGCTTTCCGGCGCCGTTCATCTTCAATGGCGGCGTAATGTTTCTTTGTCGTATTGACGTCTTTATGTCCTAAGACGTCTGCGACCAGATAAATATCGCCGGTTTCTTTATAAAGAGATGTGCCGTATGTACTCCGTAGTTTATGTGGCGTAATTTTCTTCAAATTGGTTACCAGTGAAGCGTATTTTTTTACGAGGTTTTCCACTGCGCGGACGCCAATCCGTTTTTTCTGCAATGATAGAAAGAGCGCATTTTCATGTCCGCTCACCGGAACGATTTGTTTGCGCTCCTCAATATAATTTAAAAGCGCTTTCTCGACCTCGTCGCCGAAGTATACGACAGTTTCATAACCGCCTTTCCGACGAATTTTAATTCCGGAATTTTTAAAATCAATATCATTGATATCAATTCCCACACACTCCGATACACGAATTCCGGTACCAAGCAGTAGTGTGAGCAGCGCTAAATCCCTCGTCTTTGTTTTCCCATGAAATTTCTGCTGGGATTTTGTCAGTTTGTCTCCCAGTTCGACCTCGTCTAGCAGCGTGCTGACTTCATCGGTGTCGAGCCGGACAATTTCTTTCTGATGTAATTTTGGCATATCCACAATCGATGCCGGATTATTTTGAATTTTTTCTTTTTTATAAAAATATTTATATAACGTGCGAAGACACGCCAGTTTGCGCATAATTCCGCGCTCTTTGTTGGTGTGCTCCCTACCGTCTTCAGTGACGTAGTATTTCAGATACTCCAGATATTCTTCAATGTCTGTCGCGGTAATCTGATCCAATACGGAAAGAGGGAAATCGCGGATTTCTAATTTGTTTAATTCGGGATTATTTTCATGCAGATAGTGGAAGAAGACGACTAAATCGTATCCGTAAGCGATTCTTGTCCGCGAAGAAGTCACAGGCTCGATTCCGCGGAAAAATTCGCCACAGAATTTTGGAAGCTGTGATTGGAGTTCGCGAAGCTTCATTTCATTATTGATATTGACCTGATCATGATAATTTCTTGACTGTGAAGCCATTTTAAAACCCTCCCCGAAGTATCGCCGTAAAGAAGCGTTTTTTACAGCCCGGATTTTCCCGATTCAATGTGCGAATCAGATTTTTGACATATTCACGTTTTGTGCGTCCGTCCACCGGACATGGATTTTTTGCAATCGGAAGCTCGTACTTGTTGGAAAATCCGATGACGTCAGCCTCCGGAACATACATCATCGGCCGGATAACCGTCAATTCTGTCCGGTCTAAATAGGTGACCGGTGAAAAGCAGTAGAAGCGCCCCTCGTAAATCAGAGACAAAAATGCCGTTTCAATCATATCGTCGCGGTGGTGCGCGTACGCAATTTTATTGCAGCCGATTTTTTTGGCATATTCATTTAAAGCGCCCTTACGCATTTTTGCGCAGAGAGAACAGGGATTGCTTTCTTTGCGCTCATTAAATACGATTTCAGCAATATTGGTTTCAATAATGTGATAGGGAATGTCAAACTGACTGCAAAACTGCTTAATTTGTTCAAAATCCTGTATTCCAAACCCCAAATCGACCGTCAGGGCTGTGAGTTCAAATTTTTCCGGATAAAAGCGCTGCAACCCATGTAACGCATAGAGTAATGTCAGGCTGTCCTTGCCACCGGAAATGCCGACTGCAATTTTGTCACCGGACGTTATCATATCATAATCCGAAACGGCGCGGCGTACATAACTGAATAATTTTTGAGCTTTCATAGTTAATCTCCAATACGTTCATAGTTCATTCTAATATAATTCTAATTCATCCTAATATCATTCTAATATGTGAGAAGTAGTCCGATTGAAAAAGAATACTTAAATTTATTATAATCCAACTATTCGCAAAAGACAAGTTTAACGAATAAAAAAATAACGAAAATATAGCAGATATAGGCTTTATCAACTTTATCAATCAAATATTTCCAATAAATGCTTCATATACTCCGGAACCGGCGCCTCAAATTCCATATATTCTTTTGTCGTCGGGTGAATAAATCCGATTGTCTTTGCATGAAGACATTGTCCCTGCAGTTTTAATTTTGAACGGTGATGATTATAAAGTTCATCTCCTAATAACGGATAATTCAGATGCGCCATATGTACACGAATCTGATGCGTCCGTCCGGTTTCCAGCTGAAACTGCGCATAGGTGTATTTTTGAAATCTCTGAAGCACTTTATAATGTGTGACCGCAGATTTTCCGTTTTTTGTATTTACAGCCATTTCCTTGCGGTTTACGGGGTGACGGCCAATCGGCGCGTCAATGATGCCGGAATCGTCTTTGATGACGCCCTCTGTAATACCGACATATTTACGCGTAATGGAGTGAACTTTTAACTGTTCTGCAATAAAATTATGGCTGAAATCGTTTTTACAAACAATCAGGGCGCCGGTCGTATCTTTGTCAATCCGATGGACAATTCCCGGACGCAAAACGCCGTTGATGTTGGAAAGATGGTTTTTACAATGCTCCATCAAACCGTTTACCAGCGTGCCGGTATAATGTCCGGGCGCCGGGTGGACGACAAGATTTTTCGGTTTATTGATAATTAAAACATCATCGTCCTCATATAAAATGTCCAAATCCATTTTTTCCGGCACAATATCTGCGGTAACCGGTTCGGGAATACTTACGTCAATCCTGTCATTTTCCTGAACTTTATAACTGGCTTTGACAGGTGTGTTGTTGACCAGAATTTCTTCATCTTTTAATAACTTTTGTATCGATGCCCTTGATGAATCCGGCATCAGCATACTTAAATACCGGTCAATCCGGATATCCTGTAAGTCCGAATCTACGATAAAGTAATGATTGTCCATATAAAACCTCTATTTCGTGTTTTTAGGCGTCTTTACGGTAAAAATCATCTGAAATTCATTTTCCCGAAATCCAAACAGACATAAAACGGCAATTAAAATACAGGAAAATGAAACATACATATCCGCAACATTAAAAATAGGAAAATCAATAAAGTCAAGGGCGATAAAATCAATTACGGAGCCATAACAGACGCGGTCAATTCCATTTCCCAAAGCCCCTGCCACCACAAGACAGAGAAAATATCGGAGTACGATAAACTTCCTTGTGTTTTGAAACGTTTTTGATAAGAGCACACGCTCAATATTTCTGATAAAAAACAGTATGATGAGTAAAATCAGCGATGAAAAAATAATAAGAAATGTCGTATTTCCAGATAAAATTCCCCATGCTGCTCCACTGTTTCCGCCTTCAAGATATCTGAGTGAAATAACGTTTTTGATAAGGGAAACGCCGTCTTTGTTCCCTGCAAGATATGTTTTTGCAAGATATTTTGTCCATTGATCCAAAAAAATGAAAAATATGATAAACAGGCCGATTTTTATATAATCTTTTCTGCCTTTTGTCATGTTTCGATACTCCTTATTATCTGATGATGCTTTCTGCAGCATACAATAAATCTTTTTCGGTTACGGTTTTGCAGATGCGCGCCTCGCCGATACGGTTCAAAAGAATAAATTTAATTTTTCCGGCTTCCATTTTTTTATCGTTGAACGTTGTCGTCACGACTTCATTCGGCTCCAGACCGTCGGTGGAAACCGGCAGATGAAACGCTTTCAGGATATTGAGAATTTTATCAAAGTCCTCCCCGGTCATCAGGTTCATCTGTTTTTGAAGCGATGCGGCTGCGGCGATGCCCAATGCGACACATTCGCCATGAAGCAGCGTAAAGTTTTTTAATTTTTCCACCGCGTGGCCAATCGTGTGTCCGTAATTTAAAATGGCGCGCTCTCCCAACTCTTTTGGATCCTTTTCAACAACATTACGCTTGATTTGGCAATTCACATAGAGCATTTCTTTCAGTGTTTGAAAATCACGCGCAAAAATCTTATCCTTTTTTTCCAAGAGCCAGTCAAAATACTCCGCGTCTTTAATCAGACCATGTTTAATAACTTCGCCCATGCCGGAAAGATATTCCCGCTCCGGAAGACTGGACAGCGTGTTGATATTCATGTAAACCAGTTTTGGCATATAGAAAGCGCCAACCATATTTTTAAACGCATGGAAATCAACACCGGTTTTTCCGCCGATGCTGGAATCTACCTGTGAAATCAGCGATGTTGGAAGCTGTATGAAATCAATCCCTCTCAGATAAGTTGCTGCGGCAAATCCGGTAATATCGCCGACAACTCCTCCGCCGAGCGCAAGCAGTAAGTCCTTGCGGTCAAACTGATTTTTAATTAAAGTTTCATAGATTCCGTTGACGGTATCAAGATTTTTATGTTCTTCTCCGGCCTCAAACACATGGGTGACGAGCAGCCGGCATTTGTCTTTTAACAGGTTTTCGAGCGTATCCGCATAAATTGGAGCGACGTTGCTTTCCGATACAATGCAGATTTTTCTGTCGGCAATATGGAACTTTGCGAGTTCGTCCGGCAGCGATGCAAAGGAATCCGAAAGAAAAATGTCGTAACAGGGTTTATTTTCGTATCTGACCAAAATCCGGTCTGATTGGTTTTTTAATGCGTTAATCATTGTATCTGTATCCCTCCTTAAATATAGCGCTTTACGGAAACCAGATTGCGCCCTTTTTTCGTCGTTTTTAAGAGACTTTCATAAACAAATCTGCCCTTTCCGCGCACAGAGATAATATCGCCCGTTTTCGGCGTATATCCGTTTGATGTAATCAGCTTTCCGTTGACAAAAACCTTTCCGGCCTCAATATACGAAATAATACTGCTCCGCGAAGTGGAAAAAGCTGTCGCAATCAGGCTGTCAAGGCGGATATTGCCAATCGTCCCCTGAATTGTCCGAAATTCGGGAGTAATTTGCTCGGTCGGTTCTCCGCTGTACGAACATTGAATCAGCGTATGCCTGATTTTACTCAGATTTTCGAGAATGTAAGGGGCGATTTCGCTGATACAAAAGACGTAAGCGGTATTATTTTTTACAAAAAGATCGCCAATCTTTGCGCGGGTAATTCCTAAATTTAAAATAGCACCTAAAAAATCTCTATGGGATAAAGAATCCGCATATTGAGGGCTGATGGGTGCTATTTTTATAATGCTGATCGGTGGTTCCTGCTCATAGTAAACCGTCTGGGGCGCAAATACGGCAAGTTTTCTCTCAGCATAATCATTACCTCCGGTTAAATGAAAATTAACGGGAGGTAATTCTTTTGAAATATGAAGTAAAATACTTTGCTCGCTGATATTTAAAAAATCCGAATATGTATAAATATTACGCACATATGAGGTATGCGCCAGTTCCATAAGGCGGTTTTGTAAATAATGTTCTTCTTTATTCATGTTCTAAAAATTTCTGCCATAAGAAAAGTCGTTTGTTTCAGAAAGAATTTCCTGAAAATCTCCGGTAATATCCACAGATCTTGGCGTCACCAGATAAATATACCCGCTGATTTTCTGCAGATTTCCCTGAATTGCGTAACAGCCGCCGGAAACAGAGTCTACAATCCTCTGCGCCAAATCAAGTTTCATTCCCTCTAAATTTAAAACAACAGCCTTGCCGTCTAATAAAGTATCAATAATTTCCCTTGTGCTTTCGTAATAGGTAGGCTTTATCACGCAGACCTCCATGTCTGAGCCTCTCATTGGTACTACTTTGCTGCTTCTGCTTCTAAAACCCTTGTTGGAAGATGCGGCAGTCGTCCTGCTTGGTCTTGCGGCGGCGCTTTCCGTACTCCGCTCCTGTCTTGTTCTGGAAACTTTTGGCGTCTCCTCCACTTCTACTTCATCTTCATCATAGTCATCATAATAATCATCGTCGTAATCATCATAATCGACAGTAAAAATATTTTTTACTTTATCTGTAAATTTTGACATAATCCACTCCTACTTTATATATTATAGTTTCGCTCTCCAAAAATACCGGTTCCCACGCGGACAAGCGTTGCGCCTTCTTCGACAGCAACCTGATAGTCGCCCGTCATACCCATAGAGAGCACGTCCATGCTTACATTATCAATGTTTTTACTGCTTATGTCAACCGATAATTTCTTCATATTTCTGAAAAATACGCGATTTGTTTCAGGATTATCGGTATACGGGGCGATTGTCATCAATCCCCGAATACGGATATGCGGAAAAACGGAAATGGAACGGATTAAATCCTCAGTCTCTCCGGCGGTAATTCCAAATTTGGATTCTTCTTTTGCCATATTGACTTCAATCAGAACATCGGCAGTCAGGTCTTTTTTGGCAAATTCTTTTTCAATCTGCTCTGCGAGCCTGACAGAGTCCACAGAATGAATCAGACAGGTTTTTCCAACGAGATATTTGACTTTATTTCTCTGAAGATGTCCAATCATGTGCCACCGGATATTTTTCGGAAGACAATCATACTTTTCAGCAAGCTCCTGTACTTTATTTTCCCCGTAATCGAGAATGTCAGACTTTAAGGCCTCCTGAATATCGCTGACCGGTTTGGTTTTGCTGACCGCAATCAGAGTGACTTCCTCAGGGTTTCTCCCAACGCGAAGGCAGGCCTCCGCGATATTTTTCTGTACCTGTTTTATATTTTCCAATATCATAATTCTGCCTCCATTACTGCGCAACAATCTGGTTTTCTGAAACGCGGCTGCCGTCTAATACAATCCGGTCGTATTGCGACAGACCGTAAATGTTTTCGTTTTCCACAATATAATATTCGTCTAATGTTTCCAGAATATTGACGCGGACAAAGACGGTATACCCGTTGTTAATGCTGTATACGCCGACAAATTCCTGCGTATCTCCAATCACATATTGACGCTTCATATCCATCGAGTACAAAACATCTCCCTGCTGGAATAATTTTGTGGATACATAGTAATTATTTTCATCTGAATAAGAAATCGTCGGATAATAAATTTCATTTTTTAATTGTCCGTCTTCTTCTTTTCCGAGATTAAATCCGATATTATCGACGTTCGTTTCATCGCTGCCGCCGCCTTCCGCGCCATATTCTTTCGGTATCACATAAAGGTTTTTGGTTACCAGCGCGCTTTTCGGAATTTTCAAACCGGTTGTCTTATGATCCAAAATCTGAATTTCCAAAAAACGTTCCGTAGCGTATCGAACCATATATTTTGACAGGGATATAATGCCGTAATTTTTCTTGTCTTTTCCCCTGACAATTTCCAGATTAGCGGTGGTCGTCACATCATCTTTTAAAAATTTTATTTCAATGCCGTTGACGTCTTTATATTTTTCAGCCTGTTTTTTGGTGAAAGGAATTGCAATACTCCATTCTTCGCTGTTGACGACCTTATAGATTGGAGAACCGTTTTCCACCTCGCTTCCTGTGGAAAACTGCGCCAGTACATAATTGCTCTGGTCGAAATCAGAAGCCTTCAACTGCTCTTTTGTGAGCGTCTCATAATCGTCAATCCGGTAAAGCACCACGCCGGCTGCGGCAGATTTATTGATGGAAAATGTTTCGCCTTTTTCCTTTGCGAGCTGCTTTAACTTATTCATATTGACCAAGTCCACAACGGTTCCTTTAAGCATCGTCTTAAAGGAATAAACGTCAGAAAACTGCATCAGTGAAAATTCATTGCTAAAACGGTTTACGAGGTCGCTGATGGTCGACAAATTTTCTTCATTTAATTTTGTATCATTGCTCGTCGCCTCTGATAATAAATTGTTTAAACTCCCTTTGGAGTCAACGCTGTATAAGGTCGTATTTTTTGAAACGCGGGAACATTCGCTGACATAATAGTCAATATAGCCTGACGTTTTCGATGTAAAAACCGTTTCGTCGCGCAGGGCAATTCCCGTATAGGAAGAATTCAAATCTTCGGAATTAGAGCCGGCGGCGACTTCATAATAAGAAATCCGGTCGGTCGTAAAATAAAGGACAATGTTGACGAATAAATAAACTAAAATAATTCCTAAAACAATAAAACCGATATTCAGATTGATTTTTGAACGATATCTGATTTTTTTACTTGTGTTATTTCCGGACATAAGTCTCTCCATTTTCGTTTGCAACACTTCTGTTTGGTACAGAAATTACCGTTCAAACAGAAATAAAACCACTATGTCATATTATCATATAATTTGTGAGGATAGTCAATATTGCTAAAATGAAAATTTTATGTATTTTTTTTGAATTTCTGGTAATTCTATTAAAAGAAATCAATTAGGAGGATTTTAAAATGAGAAGTAAAGGATTAGACTATTTTATTCTTGCATTAGCAATTATAGGAGCAATCAACTGGGGACTGGTAGGAATTTTCAAAATCAATTTGGTTTCCTACTTATTCGGCAGTATGTCTTGGGTATCAAGAATTATTTACGCACTGGTTGGGCTTTGCGGATTATATTTATTAAGCTTTTATGGAAGAATTTCTTCTTTCGGACGCGAATAATAGTCGTCCTGAAAAAGAACCTGATATCATTCAAAGTAAGAATGGCATCAGGTTCTTTTTTAATTAGCAGGAAACAATTACCTTATCTTTTGCATTTTCCGGTAAGTCCGCTTCCTTAACAGAAATACTCAGGACAAACGTAATACCTTCACTCAGTTTATCCAAAGTATCAATCAGGGAAGCTAAAGTCGTTTCATCAGAATGAGAAATCGTCAAAAGGCTGTCAAAAAAGATTGTTTCAATGTCATGGTTGCCGGACAGCAGTCCGGATACAAATCCGACAAAGCCTTCATATGACTGAACAGGATATTCGCAGATATTGATTAAGCGAATCCGGTTATTGAGTTCATACATATGCTTTGCGCTTTTGTCCACATAAATGACATCGCCCGTTGCACTGCCGACAGCGTCAGCAGCCTTTTGCAGCACTTCTTTTGTCTTACCTTTTCCTTTTTCTCCACAAATGATTTGAATCATATAGTGTCCTCCTTTGTTTTTATTTTATGTGCCTTCCTGACACTTAACTACGATAAAATTCACGCCAGTCCAATTCTCCGCGATCCAACGCATGAATCAGTAATTCGGCGGACGCAAGGTTGGTCGCTAACGGAATATTGTGCGTATCGCATAAACGGATTGCTTTATGAATATCCGGTTCATGGGACTTGGGATTCAGTGGATCTCTCAGAAAAATCAATAAATCAAGCTGGTTCTGTTCAATCTGTGAACACATCTGCTGTTCTCCGCCCAGATGACCGGCAAGATATTTGTACACCGTCAGATTGGCGGCTTCCTCAATCAGCCTGCCCGTCGTTCCGGTAGCATATAATGAATGTTTGTTTAATATTCCGCGATATGCCACACAGAAATTCTGCATTAGTTTTTTCTTTGAATCATGTGCAATGAAACCAATATTCATATATCCCTCCATGCTTATAATAAATTTCTTTTCTGTAATCCGATATTTAATATAATGCCGATACCGCAGTATAAACTTACCAGTGAAGTCAGCCCGTAACTCACAAACGGCAGCGTCAGACCGGTATTTGGCAAAAGCATCGTCGCTACGGAAATGTTGATAAAAGACTGAATTGTAATTAAAACGCCAAATCCATAGCAGAACAGCCGCCCCATCAGGTCGCCGGCATGTGCGCCGGTAATAAAACACTCAAGAACAATCAGAAACAGCAATATAATTACGGCCGCGCCTCCGATAAATCCCATTTCCTCCCCGACAATCGTAAATATAAAGTCCGTATGCGCTTCTGAAAGGAAATTTCCGTTTTTTACGGAAGTCACCGTATTATTGTCGAGCCCTTTTCCGGTCAAACCGCCCGAACCAATCGCCAAAAGAGAATTTTCCTGCTGATAGCGGATTTTTTCTGCTTCAGGATTATTCTCCTGAAAAAATCCGACAATCCTGTTATACTGATACTCCTCCAAAATGCCACTGTCAGGCTGGAGTACAAAATATCCTGAAATAAGAATTACCGGCACTGCAATAACGAGAACCGTCCAAACAATTTTACTGCTGATTCCTGATAAAAATATTATAGCACAAAATGTCACAAAAATAACTATTGTTGTTGATAAATCCGGCTCTTTATATATCAAAAATAATGGAACAGCCGCAAATAATACAATTCCCCCTAAAGTTTTCAGGGAACTGATTTGTCCTCTCCGCTTGTACAAGTATGAAGCAAAAAAGATTAACAGAAAAATTTTACCTAACTCTGAGGGTTGAAACTGCGTAAATCCCAAGTCAATCCAACGCGTAGCGCCCTTGTTGGTGACGCCGATCAGAAAAACCGAAATTAACAGTATGTTGGTAATAATATAAATAATCCAATAAAATTTAAAAATGAATTTATAACTGAGCAGCGTAAAAATAATCAGCACGATAATACTGATTGCCAGTCCGATAATCTGCTTAAACTGATAGTTCTCCCCTTCCGCAGCGCTGCCAATCGTAAAAATTCCTATGCACGTGATGGCAATCACATAGACAATCAGTCTGAAATTCAGATTTGACAACTCATATGCTTTTAATTTTTGGATTATTTTTCTAAACATTTTATACTTTAACCTCTTTTATCGGAATGTTTGCCAGAAGATATGGAATGGAATCATGACATATCTCAACGGAACATTTTTCCCTGTCTACATCTATGTATTTTGAAAGGACTTTAATTAAATCTTTTTTAATTGCATCGGTCGTGTAAGGATTACAGCCCACGCGGTCTGTTACTAACAATATCTGCAGACGTTTTTTTGCGATGGAACTGGATTTCTTTTTTCTAAAAAATTTTTTAAAAAACATCATCAATACCCCCTGCTAAAAATCAATTTCCTAAAACGTTTCGTTTTCTTTGAAGTTTTTTCATTGAAAGGTTCGCCTATCAATTTTTCAGTAATACTGATGATTGATTTTTTGATTTTTGTATTTTGATCCATCAATGAGACTCCGCGGTTGGTTGCAACAACAACGTCAGTATCGTCATTCAGGTATCCGATCAGCTCCGCCCCTAAAATCTCTGAGACGTCCTCTTTTGACATCATATCGCCTTTCCGGATTAAGTCCGGACGGATTCGGTTTACAATCAGGGAAACCGGTGAAATCCCGCTTTTCTCCAGCAAGCCGATTACGCGGTCTGCGTCCCGCACTGCGGAAACCTCCGGCGTCGTAATGACGACTGCCTTGTCTGCGGCGGCAATCGCATTTTGAAAGCCCCGTTCAATGCCGGCAGGACAGTCAATCAGAACATAGTCAAATTTTTCTTTCAACTGTTCAACCAGCCGGCGCATCTGCTCCGGCGTGACGGCGTCCTTATCCCGCGTCTGCGCACTCGGCAGCAAAAATAAATTAGAATGGGTTCTGTCGCGGATAATTGCCTGACTCAAACGGCAGTTTCCTTCTACTACATCTACAAGATTGTACGTAATGTAATTTTCAAGCCCCATAACGACATCGAGATTTCTTAATCCGATGTCCGTATCAATCGCAAGAATTTTTTTCCCTTTTTTTGCCATTGATACACTTAAATTTGCGGTGATGGTTGTTTTTCCAACCCCGCCTTTTCCGGAAGTGATAACAATTACTTCTCCCATAAGCTCCTCCTAAAAAAATAATTATCAGCTTTTGTAATTTATGTTTTTTTCTTTAGGAAGTTTCGCCGGTTTAATCCTGCGTTACATCAGAAGCGTCCTGTTTCTTGACTTCTTTATTGATATCTTTATCTGTCAGTTCGCCATATTGATACTGAATTACATTTTTTGCCAGTTCCGCTGAGTCGTGAGAGGAATTTCCAAATGGAATAACAACGGAAACCGCCATTTTCGGATTATCATACGGCGCATATGCAACAAACACAGAATGAGAATTTCTATGCTTATTTTCTTGGGCTGTTCCGGATTTTCCGGCAATCTTGATTTTTGTATCATTAAAATATTTTTGAACGGTACCGCTGGTAATTACCATGCGCATACCGGTGTGAATGGCTTCCCATGTGCTGGCTGAGGCGTCAACTTTGTTTGAGGCAGCCGGTTTTCCCGCACTGACTAATTTTCCTGCGCCGGAGGTCACTTTACCGATCAGCGTCAGCGGGTTGTTCGTACCGCCGTTTGCAATGGTTGACACATACCGCGCAAGCTGCACCGGCGTGTAGGCGTTACTGCCCTGACCGATTGCGGAGTGTACCGCGCTCTCTGTTGAAAAATGAGGTTCCCGCTCTGTAATTTCCACACCGGATTTCATATTCAGACCGAGTTTGGTCGCGTAAGTCTCCAAGCGCTCCAAGCCTGAAGCGCTGTCATATTTTTTTGAATTGATGGAACCGAGACGGTATCCCATTTCGTAAAAGAAATAGTTACAGGACTGGGCAATCGCCTGCTCCACATTCAGAGGCCCATGCGCCGACGGGTAAATCCAGCATTTTGGAGACGGCGTAATGGCTTTATATACGCCGGTATCATTGACCGTCTCATCTAAACTGATTAAATCCTCCTCAAGGGCAGCCATTGCAGTACACATTTTAAATGTTGAACCCGGAGCGGTTGCGCCCTGTGTGGCGCGGTTGTAAAGCGGATCGGACTGATCCTGCAAAAGCTGGTTCCAGTAATCCGGATCGACGCTGCCGGAAAGTTTATTGTTGTCATAGCTTGGATATGTCACCATGGCGGTCACCTGTCCTGTGTTCGGATCAGTAACCACAATCGAACCGGAGCATGGATCCAAAGCCAACTGCGCCGGCGTAATTTTCAGCTTTTTAATCTGGTCAATGATAAACTGGTAACAGTAAACCGTATCGTATGTCTGCAGTCTTGCATATTTATCCCGGTCTTTTTCCAAAATGCCCTGATCATATAACAGCATACAGATTTCGCTTCCGGAAACAGTGCCGTCAAAAATACGGTAATAAACGACTTTTTCACTGAACTCCGTATTATTTTCCAAATCTTCAAAAAGATACTGTAAAATCAAATCGTAGGTCTCGTCGGAGGATAGATATTCATTTTCTGCGCCGAGCAGTTCGATATCAATCCAGTTGTTCCGGATAGCGGCCTTTAAAAACGTATTGATACTGGTCTTTCCGTTGATATAGTTCTGATAGTCCTGATTTTCGGTATCAATCGTCGAAGTCAGCAAGATGCCCGAAGTTTTCAAAATTTCATAAATATAATCATCATATTCCTGAAATTCGTCTGATAAATCATTGTATTTCGTGCCCTCTCCCTCAAGCTCCGTATGTAATTTTTTTAAAGCGGCTTTCATGGAATCGGTATATTTTTTATACAGTTTTTTTTCATTATCCGTTTTGTGGGCGGCAATCAGTTTTTCCAGACTGACTACATTATTTGTCACAAGCTGTGCGTAGACTTTTTTTGCGGAAATATAATGAATGTCGTCGTCGGTTTCACTCTTTTCGTCAACGTCATAATTTTTGATTTCGGAAATTAAAATTGCGGCAATCTTCTTTTCCAGAAGTTTGTATGCGGCAATCTGCATTTTGCTGTCAATTGTCAGATAAATGTCGTTTCCGGCAGAAGCGTCCGTCGATGAAATTTCACTTAAAACTTTTCCGGTGCTGTCCACGAAGATTTTTGTCTCTCCATGAACGCCCTGCAATTCGTCCTCGCACGCCTGTTCAATACCTGCTTTTCCCACAATATCGTTGGACACATATTTTTTTCCGGCTTCCGTATATTCCTCAAGCTCCGCGTCGGAAATTTTACCGGTGTAGCCTATAATCGGGGCAAAATACATACTGTTGTTATATTTGCGCACCGTCTGCTGTTCTACGGAAACGCCGGTAATCGTCGACGTGTTTTCCTGAATTGCCACTGCGGTTTCTTTGGAAACGTCTTTTGCAATCGTTGTCGTAACATATTTCTGATAAGAAGTGCAATAGACGTTGTACCGGATAGAAATCATTTTCAGCAGCATGGACTTGTTGTAATCTTCTTTGATTTCAAAAAAATCATCTTTCAGGTAATTCATTATTTCCGTCGGATTGGCATTCCGGTAATCTTTGTTGTCTCTTACATACCGTTTGTTAAAAATATTTTCGTAAAAAATTTTTTTGGCGGCGTCGGAGGCAAAATTAAATTCCCAGTGTTTTGCCGAATTGAGAATAATCGGGAAATCAATAATTACGGTATCCCCGTTTTTTTCAATCAGTTTGATTGTATTGGAAACAATCTTATTGAGCTGTGCGTTTTTCGTATCGGAACTGTCGATTTTGTCCTCAAAGACAACGGAATAGGCAAGGCTGTCATACGCTAAAACCTTTCCCTTTGCGTCGAGAATCCTGCCTCTGGTGCCGGGATTGTAAATGGTTTTTTCCGCTTGTTGAATATAGGTGCTCATGTAGTAATTTTCATTTACAATCTGCAGGTCAAAAATCCGGTAAATCAGTCCCGCAAACATACAGATGACAATAACGGAAACAATGAAAATTCTTGATTTTATTATTTTTAAAATATTATATAAAAAATCACTTACCAAAGTATAATTCACTCTCCTGTTTTTCTGCGTAAACTTTTTCGTTTAATAAATAAAACGCTTTGTATAATAACAGCATTAAAAATGCCGTAAAAATCATTTCCGGCAGTATGATCCGGTCGAAATAAAAGGAATATGTCAGTTTATTTCTCAGAAGGAACCGGAAAATATAAACGAAGGAATTGTAAACAAAATCATTGAAAAATACCAAAAGCATTGCCATGTACACATGGTCATTATGCAGCAGACGTTTGAATATGCCGCTGAAAAATCCGATATAAGTATAAATTAAAGCGTACAGTCCGAGCACGTCGCCAAATGCAATATCCACTAAAAAGCCACAGAAAAGTCCTGTGAGGCTGCCGAAATTTTCTCCTCGCATAAATCCCAGAATGGACGTCACTAAAAGAAGTAAATTTGGGGTTGAAACCAGTAGATTTGTACTGAGCGATATGTAACTCTGTAACACAAATGCGATAATAACAATGACTCCTGTCACAAGAATTTTAATAAAATTGCGTTTCATTTTAATCCTTTAAATCCTCTTTTAACTGTGTAATCACCAACACTTCGTTGATATGCTGAAAATCAACGGCGGGAAGAATGGTGCCCGACTGCGTCAGATCGTTGGAATCCGGCTGCACCTGATTTACATATCCCACCAGAATTCCCGGAAGAAATTTATCGCTGATTTGGGAGGTCACTACGGAATCGCCCTCTTTTACCTCAGCGTTTTTATCAATTTCCGTAATATTTAAAATCCCCTGCTCCATCAGTTTTAAATCGCCGCTGACAATGCCGGTATCAGTCGCATTGACGAACGCAACGCTGACTTTGCTTTCATCGTCGATTACGGAACGGACTTTTGCGTAATTTTTTCCGACGTCATAGACGATGCCGACAAGTCCGCCGCCGCTGATAACGTTCATATCCACCGCGATTCCATCATCGCTGCCTTTATTGATTGTGAAAATATGAAACCAGTTTCCGGTATCCTTTCCAATTACGGTAGCGCCTACTTTTTTATATTGGGAATAATCTCCGTCAAGCGCATACAACTGCCTGAGCCGCTCTAATTCGTATTTATTCTGGGATAAAAGGCTGTTTTCCTCAGAGAGCTTATCTACTTTTTCCTGTAACTGCTTATTTTCTTTTGTGAGTTTGTTGACGGACTTCACCATATCTGATTTGGAAACAAACCATGAACCGACATGGTTCACTCCGTCCTGCAGAGGCACGACAATAACGCTGAGCGCCGCCTTAAAAGGTTTTGCGTAATTTTTTACGGTAACTGATAAAATCAGATTGACAATACACAAAAGCGTCAGAATAAATATCAGCACTTTTGGTTTAATTCCGAATTTTTTGTTCTTTTTCATAACCATTTATCCTTTATAATGAAATCTTGCCCGGCTCGTACAGTAATTTTCTGAATTTACTGTCTGACATAATGAGAGAAATCCCGCGTATTACTGAATTTTCGGGATTTTCCACCCGGTTCACTTTCAGTTCCGTCTCTGCGGCAATCAACTGATCGAGATTTTTTATGCGGGCAGAGCCGCCGGTCAGATAAATTCCGCGATTCATAATGTCTGCCGAGAGTTCCGGAGGCGTCCGCTCCAGCAGGGATTTTATCGAATCTATGATGGTATCGAAAAACTGTCCGATTGCGTCGCAGATGGTATCTTTTGCAATCGCCCTCTCTGAAGGAAGTCCGGTAATAATATTTCTCCCGAAAACATAGATGGTATCGTCGTCTTCGTCTTCGCTTTCCTCGTCCTCGTCATACATAGCGTCGGCAAGCGCAATTTTTATTTTTTCGGCGGTTTTCAGGCCGATTAGAATATTATATCTTTTTTTGACAATATCGCAGATTAACTCGTCAATCCTGTTCCCGCCCATTTTAATGATTTTGCTGATGACAATACCGCCGAGTGAAATTACGGAAATCTCCGTCGTACTTGAACCGATATTGACAATCATATTGCCTTTTGGCGAAGTGATATCGACGCCAATCCCCACAGCGTCAGCAATCGGCTTTTCGACTATTTTAATTTCACGAGGTTTAATCTGGGATTTTGAAACGACATCATAAAAGGCTTTTTTATCCACATCAGTCACATCAGACGGTACTGCAATACAAAACCGCCCCATCTTTGCGCCTTTTGTCATGTCCATATACAGATTTTCAAAAATATATTTCATATTTTTTAAATCTGCAATAACGCCTTCTTTAATGGGAAAAACCACTTTGATATTGTCGGGATTTTTTTCGTACATCGTGTACGCCTCATCGCCGTAAGCAAACAGCTCAGTCTTGTTTTTGATGGCGACGACGTTCCTCTGGCTTGTCGTGGTTCTGGTCATTCCGCTATATATTTTAATATTAGAAGTACCGAAATCGATACCAAAAATACTTTTACTCATACTTTCCTCCTAATGGAATCATGCCGGACTGTCAGAGGCATGTCCATGTTCTTTTGGGTAAGGCAGACTGTTTTTAATCAAACACCTTCTGCTCTCTCATGCTGTAATACTGCCGGTCTCCGATAATAATATGGTCTAACAGATTGATTCCCACAACCTGTCCGCCTTTTAAAATTTCTTTCGACACCGAAATATCCGCGCGGCTGGGGGTTGAATCACCACTTGGGTGATTATGTATCAGCACAAAACTGACCGCGTCGCAGCGGAATGCTTCAAGGAAAATTTCGCGGCTCGAAATCAACGACTGATTTACGCTGCCGGTCGTCAGGCAGTGTTCTTTAATCAGATTGCATTTCGTATCGAGATAAAGCACATATAAATGCTCCTGCTCTAAATGCCGCAGCCGCTCCATATAATATTCCGCAATCGTCGAGGGCATGTCAAAGCGGAGTTTTTCCGCCGCTTTTTCAGATGCAATCCGTTTCGACAGCTCCGCAATACACAAAATCTGGCACGCTTTTGCATTGCCAATCCCCTTGATTTTCAAAAGCTGCTCTTTTTTCAGGTGCATCACAGATAACAATTCTGATTCATTGTGCAGATTCGTTAAAATTTCAGCCGCCAGATCCTTGGCGCTGCGCCCCACAGTTCCGGTTCGCAGGATTACTGAAAGAAGCTCCGTATTGCTCAACATCTGCGCGCCATATTTCAGACACTTTTCATAAGGTCTTTCCGGTGCAGGTAATTCTTTAATTTTATTCATGGACTCATTTCAAACTCTCCCCGTATATGTCCATTTCCTATTTTAACACAATAAAATTTTAGTGTATATGTTTTTTACAATAAAAGACAATTAAAAACAAAGGTTATTTTATTTTGACGGTTTTTTCATCAATCATAGTCTGCAAAGCCTTCATAATTCCTAATTTTGCATGGTACCATGTAAGTCCGCCCTGAAAATAAACCGCATAAGGCGGCTTCATCGGCCCGTCGGCGCTGAGTTCAATGGAGGAGCCCTGCACAAACGCTCCCGCGGCCATAATCACCGGCGCATCATATCCCGGCATATCCCATGCCTCCGGCGTCAGATAACTGTCCACCGGCGCCGCTGCCTGAATCCCTTTGCAGAACGCATTGACTGCGTCCGGACTGCCGAACTCAATACATTGAATAATATCCGTCCGGCGGCGGGAATTGTCCGGAAAGACCGGAAACCCGATTTTTTCAAATAACGCGGCCGCAAACATAGCGCCCTTCTTTGCCCCTGCGACAACCGTCGGCGCAAAAAACAGGCCTTGATAAAAGGTCTGGAGCATACCGAGATTAGAGCCGACCTCTTTGCCAAGTCCCGGCGTCGTCAGACGATAGGAGCACTGCTCGATACATTGGCTCGTCCCACAGATATATCCTCCGGTTGGAGCCAGCCCGCCGCCCGGATTTTTAATCAGGGAACCGACCACCATATCGGCGCCGTAATCAGACGGTTCGACCGTTTCCACAAACTCACCATAGCAGTTATCTACCATGACAATCGTTTCCGGCCGGATTTTCTTAATCAGCGCGGTTACTTTTCCAATCTCAGCTACGGAGATGGACGGTCTTGTCGCATAGCCTTTGGAACGCTGGATCCCGATAAGTTTCACCGGCTGCTCAAGCAATTTTTTAATCCCTTCATAGTCAAAAGAACCGTCTTTCAGCAAATCAACCTGCCGGTATTGAATACCGTATTCCGCAAGGCTTCCCGCAGAAGGTCTGATACCGATGACCTCCTCAAGGGTATCGTACGGCTTGCCGGAAATATACGCCATCGTATCTTTCGGTCTGAGGTTTGCGGAAAGCGCAACGCCCAGCGCGTGGGTTCCGCAGGTAATCTGCGGGCGTACCAGCGCGTCCTGCGTATGAAAAATATCCGCGTATACTTTTTCCAACGTGTCCCTTCCGAGATCGTTATATCCGTATCCCGAAGACGGATTAAAGCAGGCTTCGGAAACCTTGTTTTTCTGCAATGCGGAAAGCACTTTCAACTGATTGATTTCCGCAATCTGATCGGTTTCCTCAAACTGCGGTTTTAAATCGTCAAGCACCTGCTCTGATAATGCCGCGACTTCTTCGGAAATACCAAAAGATTGATAATACTTCATCTGCTCATTCATTAGTTATTATTCCTTTTTCCCGTAAATTATTTAATAAAAATGCAAGTATTTTATCCTGATTATTATCAAAAGCCTGATAATCGACCATAAGCACCTCTTTTTCCCGCCGGAACCAAGTCAACTGACGTTTTGCAAAGTGTCTTGTGTTTTTCTGAATCAGCCCGACGGCCTCGTCAAACGAAAACTTTCCGCGAAGGTGTTCTACCATCTCTTTATAGCCGATTCCCTGCATGGAAGAAAGCGACGCGTCATATCCCTGCGCAAGCAGTCCTTCGACTTCTTCCTTCAGGCCTGCGGCGGCCATCTGCTCTACCCGCCGGTTAATTCTGTCATATAAAATCCTGCGATTGGTATTTAATACAAAATAAGCAAACTGATAAGGCGATTGGTTTTCCCGCTGCGTTTTGTTGTGCGCTGATATTTTTTCTCCGGTTTCGTGAAAATATTCCAGCGCGCGGATTGTTCTCCTCAAATTATTCTGATGGATTGTTTTTGCAGATTCCGGATCTGTTTTTTCGAGCATTTCGTGCAGATATTCTGCGCCGCGCTCTTTGGCGAGCGTTTCAAGCATTTCCCGATAACCGTCGCCGTCGTTTGTTTCACAAAACTGAATATCATATAATACCGACTGGATATAAAATCCTGTGCCGCCGACAATGATTGGTATTTTTCCCTTCTGCTCAATCAAATGGATATATTCCTTTGCTTTCTTCTGGAAAATATGCACGTTAAACGGTTCGTCGGGATACAGCTCGTCAATCAGATAATGCGCAATCCCCTGCATTTCCTCCGGTTTGATTTTCGCGGAGCCAATATTCATTTTTTTATATACCTGAATGGAATCGGCGCTGATGATTTCCCCGTTAATCGCTTTTGCAAGCCGGATTGACAGGTCTGTCTTTCCAATAGCGGTCGGCCCAGTCAATATCACTAATTTATTCATTGTTTTACACAATCCGTTTGAATTTTTTGTCCAGCTCATATTTGCTCATCGAAATAATGGTTGGTCTGCCATGCGGACAGTTATATGGATTTTCCAGTTGGAAAAGCTGTTCCACCAAAGCGTCCATCTCCGGCGCCGTCAGCAGATTGTTTCCTTTTACGGCGGCTTTACACGCCATTGACGCAATTTTATCGGTGACAATGTCCGGCAGTATTCGTCCTGTCTCGTGGGAAAGTTCATCTAAGATTTCCATAAAAACATCTTCGGAGTCCAGTGAATACAAATCAGCCGGAACACCTCTGACGGCAAAATCCTGTCCGCCAAACGATTCGATTTCAAATCCCAGTTCCCGAAAATTATCCAGATACCGGTTTAGCCGTTCCGCTTCACTCATTGACAAATTGAGAATATACGGCGGATTGATCATCTGAGTCGATATTTTTTTCTGACGGAGTTTTTCCATCAGCGTCTCAAACATTACCTTTTCATGAGCCGCGTGCTGGTCAATAATATACATTTTATTTTCATATTCAATAATCCAGTAGGTGTCGAACACCTGACCGATAAGTTTGTGCTTCGGCTTTGCCGCCGTCGTCAGAAAATCGTCATATACGTCTGTAATGGATTGCTGCACCGGTTTTTCCACTTTGTAATGCGTATCCTCCATGACGCGGGACGGTTGTTCTGTTTTTTCCGCAACAGTCTGTCCGGCTTTTGGAAGGTTTAAAAGAGTTCTGTTGACTTCAAACGGTTCCGGAGCAGCCTCTTTTTTCTCAGGCTCCTTTTTCTTTTCTTCCAGTTCGACCGGAATGATGTTCGGCTTTGCGATAAGCGCATCATGCACCGTCTCTACAATCCATGGATAAATCGCTTCGCCTTTTCGGAAACGGAGTTCCATTTTGGACGGGTGCACATTGACGTCGAGCAGTTCGGGATTGATTTCAAAATTCAGTACCGTAAACGGATATTTATGCTGCATCAGGATAAAACGGTACCCGTCTTCGATTGATTTATTTAAAATATTGCTCTTGATATAGCGTCCGTTGATAAAGTATGTCTCGCAATTTCTGTTGCCTCTTGAAACAATTGCTTTCCCAAGATACCCCGACATTTTCATGAAATCATTTTGCGCCTGCACTTCAATCAGATGTTCGGTGACGTCTTTTCCGTAAATACTGTAAATTGTATCCTTTAGGCTGCCGTTGCCGGCGGTATGGATTTTGGTCTGGCCGTTACTGATGAAATGAATACTGACTTCGGAATGGGAAAGGGCAATTTTTTCCACAATATCGGAAATATATCCCGCTTCCGTCTGCGCGGTTTTTAAAAACTTTCTTCGGGCAGGTGTGTTAAAGAAAATATTGCGGACAATCATGGTGGTTCCGTCAGGAACGCCGATTTCGTCGTAGGAAACCTCCTGTCCTCCCTCAATTTTATACCGGATTCCCATAATCCGGTCTTTCGTTTTTGTAATCAGTTCGACCTGACAGACCGCCGCAATGCTTGATAAAGCCTCGCCGCGGAAACCGAGCGATGAAACGGACATCAGATCGAGCGCATTTTTGATTTTGCTGGTCGAATGTCTGAAAAAAGCAATCCGGATATCGTCCGGCTCAATACCGGAGCCGTTATCCGTAATCCGGATCAGCGACGTTCCGCCGTCTTTAATTTCTACGGTAATCATGGTCGCCCCGGCGTCGATGGAATTTTCCATCAGTTCTTTGACAATAGACGCAGGGCGCTCTATCACTTCCCCTGCGGCAATCTGATTGATTGTATTTTGGTCTAAAACCTGAATTTTACTCATCGTCTTTCCCCTGCCAGCGGTTTATTAACCGGTTTTGTAATTTATACAGATAATTCAGTCCGTCTATCGGAGTCATGGAGCCCAAATCGAGTTCCTGAATTTCGCTGATAATTTCGTCTTCCCTGACCGTATCAAACAGGGACATCTGGTGAATTTCCATATCGTCTCCAGCAGTCGGCAGTACGCTGTTTCCCGGCTGCATATTTGCGGCAATCTCTTTTGCACGCATCGTAATATCCGCGTTGCTGAGCTCCAGCACAAGTTCTTTTGCCCTGTTCAGCACAGATTCGGGAATTCCCGCAAGGCGCGCAACCTGAATACCGTAACTTTTATCGGCGCCTCCGGCTACGATTTTACGCAGGAAGACAATATCGTCTCCCTGTTCCTTTACGCTGATGCAGTAGTTGTTTACGCCCGGCAGCGTACCCTCCAATTCGGTCAGTTCATGATAATGGGTGGCAAACAGCGTTTTTGCTCCCAACAGTTTTTTGTCGCAGATATGTTCAATGACAGCCCATGCAATGCTGAGGCCGTCAAACGTACTGGTACCCCTGCCGATTTCGTCTAAAATCAACAGACTGTTCGGGGTGGCGTTGCGCAGAATATTTGCCACTTCAGTCATTTCCACCATAAATGTACTCTGTCCGCTTGCGAGGTCGTCTGAAGCGCCGACCCTTGTAAAAATCTTGTCGCAGATAGAAATATTCGCCTCTTTCGCAGGGACAAACGAGCCAATCTGCGCCATCAGCGTAATCAAAGCGGTCTGACGCATATAGGTTGATTTTCCTGCCATATTCGGGCCGGTAATGACCGCAAGGCGGTTCTTATTGGTATCAAGATATGTATTGTTGGAGACAAACATATTTTCCCCCATCATTTTTTCTACAACAGGGTGTCTTCCCTCCTTAATATCAATGATGCCCTTCTGGTTAATTTTCGGCTTCACATAATGATTTCTCTCAGCGACAAAAGCAAGGGAGGCAAAGACGTCAATCTGAGCCACTGCTTTTGCGGTTTTCTGAATCCGATCCATCTGATGGAAAATTCCATCGCGGATTGACGTGAAAACATCATATTCGAGAGAAAACAGTTTGTCCTCCGCACCGACCACCAGTTCTTCGAGTTCTTTTAACCGGTCTGTCGTAAAACGCTCGGAGTTTGCAAGCGTCTGCTTTCTGATAAAATAATCCGGCACCATATCTTTATAGGCGTTGCGCACTTCAAAATAATATCCGAATACTTTATTATATTTGATTTTTAAGTTAATACCTGTTTTTTTGCGCTCCTCTGCCTCAAGCTCAGCGAGCCATGTTTTGCCCTCTGTTTTGGCGCTGCGCAGACGGTCAATTTCTGAATTGTAACCGGAGCGGATAATGCCCCCTTCTTTAATTGCCATCGGCGGATCGTCCGTAATCGAAGCCTCAATCAGTTCCGTAATGTCTTCGAGCGGATCAAGGCGCTCTAAAATTTCAAGAAAGAGCGGGGATTTAAAATCCATAATAATATTTCTGATATGCGGCAGCATAGTCAGAGAAGTCTTAAAGGCGATTAAATCGCGCGGGTTTGCGGTGCGGTATGAAATTTTACTGAGCAGACGCTCCAAATCATAAATCGGCGCAAGGTATTCCCTAAGTTCCTCTCTTGTGATGACGGAATGGTTGAGTTCATCAATCACTTTCTGCCGGTTGACAATTTCATCTTTGGAAATGAGCGGCTGTTCAATGTAACTGCGGAGTGTTCTTGCACCCATTGCGGTTTTTGTTTTGTCCAAAACCCACAACAGAGAGCCTTTTTTCTGCTTTTCCCGCAGGGTTTCGCAGAGTTCAAGATTTCTTCTGGTGGAACTGTCCAAAATCATAAACGTACTCGTAGAGTACGGCATCAGTTTAATAATATGTGATAAGGAATTTTTCTGCGTTTCGTACAGATATTTTAACAGTGAGCCTGAGGAAATTACTCCCAGCGCCATATCCGACAAACCAAGTCCGGTCAGATCGGAAATTTTGAAATGCTCCTTTAAAATTTCCGCGCAGAGTTCCTCGTCAAAATACCACTGTTCAAGTTCAAAAACAGAAATATTCAGCCGCTCCTTCAAATCCTCAATATCCAGTCCGCACATGAGAAAAGCGTGATTACAGATAATCTCGCTGGGCATAAATTTATAAATTTCATCAAGGACACTGCGTTTGGAATTGACTTCTGTAACATAATAGTCTCCGGTCGTCACATCTGCAATGGAAATCCCATAAGTTTCGCTGAGATAACAGATTGACATCAGGTAATTGTTTTTGCCTTCATCAATCGCCATTGTATTCAGATTTGTGCCCGGAGTTACAATGCGGACGACTTCCCTCTTTACCAGTCCTTTGGCGTCTGCCGGATTTTCCACCTGCTCAACAATGCAGACTTTATGTCCTTTTGTTACAAGACGGTTCAAATAGGTTTCTGCGGCATGATAAGGAACGCCGCACATTGGCGCGCGTTCTTCGAGACCGCAGCTCTTTTTGGTCAGGGTAAGTTCGATTTCCTTTGAAGCCATCACCGCGTCGTCAAAAAACATTTCATAAAAATCCCCAAGCCGGTAAAAAATAACGCAGTCGCTATATTGCTGTTTTGTTTCGAGATAAACTTTCATCATGGGCGTCAGGGAATCCAAATGATGATCCCAGACTTCCTGCATCATCGGAGGTAAACTCATCTTAATCCACCTTTTCTCCTATGTAATAAAATCCTTTTGCTTCTTTTAGATAAACATTGACAATCGTGCCAATCCATTCCTTTTTGCCGGGAAAATGCACCAGACTGTTATTGCTTAATCTTCCGGTTACATAGCCTTCTTCTTTTTTGTTTTCTTCCTCAACGAGAACAGGCTGTAGCGTTTTCTCCAGAAGTTTAGTTTTTTCCTTTGAAATCCGGTTGACTAAATTCAACAACCGCTGGAAGCGCTCCTGAACCACTTCCTCTGCGACCTGATGCTCCATGTCTGCCGCAGGGGTGCCGGAGCGTTTGGAATAAATAAACGTAAACGCCGAATCATAACGGACTTTTTCAACAATATCGAGTGTATCCTGAAAATCTTCTTCCGTTTCTTCCGGAAATCCGACGATAATATCCGTTGTCAGGGCAATATCGGGAATCGCGCTGCGAAGTTTTTCCACAAGCGCCAGATAATCTTCTTTTGTATAATGCCGGTTCATTTTTTTGAGCAGCGCTGTGCTGCCGGACTGAACCGGAAGGTGCAGATGTTTACAGATTTTTTTGGATTGCGCCATCACAGCGATCAAATCGTCAGACAAATCCTTCGGGTGCGACGTCATAAACCGGATTCTCTCAATTCCGTCAATCTGTTCCACCCGCTTTAACAACTGCGCGAAAGTAACCGGTTCCTCAAGCGTTTTCCCGTAGGAATTGACGTTCTGCCCCAAAAGCATCACTTCGACAACGCCGTTTGCCGCAAGCGCTTCAATTTCCCTGAGAATATCCTCCGGAGTCCGGCTGCGCTCGCGTCCCCGCACATAAGGAACAATACAATAGCTGCAAAAATTGTTGCAGCCATACATGATATTGACGCCGGATTTAAAACTGTATTTCCGGACAGACGGAAGGTCTTCCACAATTTCAGTAGTTCCATTCCAGATGCTTTCCACTTTATGACCGCTCATCAGCCGCTCATAAAGTAACTGCGCCAGCAGGAAAATATTATGCGTTCCGAAAATTAAATCAATAAACCGGTAACTTTTATTTAATTTATCTACAACATGCGCCTCCTGCATCATGCAGCCACATAACCCGATAATCATTTCGGGATTTTTTTCTTTTATTTTGGAAAGATAACCCAGACGTCCGTAGATTTTCAAATTCGCATTTTCACGAACGGTACAGGTATTGTAAAGCACCAAATCGGCGTTTTCATTTTCGGTCTGTTCATAGCCGATTTCTTTTAAAATACCGATAAGCTTTTCAGAATCCTTAAAGTTCATCTGGCAGCCGAACGTAACCACGCAGGCGGTCAACTTTCTGCCATACTGCTGTTCTTTTGCCTGCACCAATTCACGACACTGCTTCATATAAAATTTCTGTTTTTCTGCTTCGTTTGTAAATTCCATGAATACTCCTAAATCTCTGTTATAATTTCTGACACCTGACGGTCGAAAGCCTCCAGCGGAATTTCATCTAACACCTGAAAGGAATATCCTATTCCGATAGAATATGCGCTGTTATCGCAAAGAAAACGGTCATAGAAACCGCCGCCATATCCCAGCCGGAACCCGTCTTTTGTAAACGCAACGCCGGGAACAAGAATTAACTCCGGCTTCGGCGCCATACAACAGAAAGGTTTCGGCTCATAAATTCCAAAAGTGCCTTTTTCCAAATCTTTCAATCCGGAAATGACATGGAAATTCATGTAGCCATGTTCGATTTTTGGAAGCGCCAAAAGTTTTCCGGCGGTAAAAATATGCGAAAATAACAAATCTAACGGAACTTCATTTCGTGTGGCCGAATATGCGTAAATTACGGAAGCGTCCTGATAGGCGGGGTGCCTCAGCACTTTTTCGGCAATGATTTCGCCGGCGCGCAGCACTTCTATCTGTGTCAGCGCATTTCTCCGGTTTATAATACGCTTTCGGAGTTCCTTTTTAGAATACATGCTAATGTCCCTTCGGTTTTACTTTCGTGATCGTTCCGTCCGGATTTTGAATCCGTACACGATTGAGCGACGATGACAGATTGTTGATGATGGACATACGGTATTCCGTCCGCAGCGCAGCCTGTTCGGCGCGTTCTTCTTCTGTCAGTCCCTCCGATTTGGATTTGTGATAAAGCTCGTTAATCCGGTTGATTTTTTCTTTGTCCATACTGCTTCCTCTATTTCAAAAAAATTCTCTATTTCAAAAAAATTCTTTATTTCAAAAAGATAAACGTTGTTTCCCTGTTTGAAGAAACGGCTCCCAAATATTCCCCGTTCTCCTGTAAAATAATCTTTTTCGATGGAAATTTATTGATATTGACCACCTTTTTCTCTTTCCCGAAAATATTTTTTTCTGTGGAAGTGGAAATAACCGTTGTATTGTTAATGTACTGAATGTTAAACTCCTCCGGATACGTTGCCGTAATCTCGTCCGTCGCCAGATTTAAAAACTGCGTGCTGTCTGTGTTTACCGTCATCATGTAAGGGATACCGTCAATCACCGTCGCGTTTTTCAAAAGCGATTCGTTCAAGGAGGTATTGTTTATACAGGTATAGGACTCTTTTGTGTCTAGATTGTAAAAGATAATATTTTCTTCCCGACGGTCATAATCGTATTTTGAATAAATCAGATAGTTTTCAATGATTTTTGCATGAATGATTGTCGCGTCATAAAAAGTCTGGTCAATCGTATTCATGACGATATTCTGGCGCTCAAGCTGCAAATCGCTGATAAACTGCTGAATGTTCAGTAAATAGAGCGATTCGAGCGGCGCGGTTTCGCGGTCAGGCCTCTCATGTAAATCTTTTTCAAAAAAAGTACAGCCTGTTTTTACAATACAGTTGTTGTCGTTATAGGATAAAATGTAGTCAATCCCATTCCGGATAAGGTTTTCATCTTCAATCTCAATTTTTTTGTTTTTGTTAAAATTAAAAAGCATGAGCCGGTTCTGAGAGCGCGTTCCACCTGAAGCCTGTCCCTTTTTCTGTCTGATCCGGCGCTGTAAAATCAGATTAGAATCATCTAAAACAAAAATTTCAACCTGTTTTTTGCGCGGATAATAAGAAATATCGTCTTTGATAGACAAAATCCTCGTGCTTGTGTGGTCGACAATATTGTACCGGATAATATAAAAGGCGTAGCCTTCTATCGGTAACTGCTCATACTCCGTAAAAAAAACGTAATCCGAATCGTGCTGGCAGTTGGTAATCTGAAAAACGTCCACTTTATTGCTGTGCGGCATGACTTCCTTGCGCACGTTTTCCTCTAAATAGTATAGAAAATAGCGCACCTTCGGCATATTTGCAAAATCGCCCTCGACATACTCTTTTTCCAAAATAATGTCTTCTTTTAAATGAATACAGTTAAAATATTCTGCCTGTGCAAGAAATCGTATATTCATATGTTCTCTCCTAATATCCATTAAAATACATCATATAATAATACTACAAATCTGCGTAAAAGTCATTATTTTATCCAATCAAATTAAAAATTACGGAAGCCTTCGGCCTTAATCGGGGCGTATTGACTGCACAGATATTCAAAAATTTTCATTCCGTCAATCGCGGCGGAGGTAATGCCTCCCGCATATCCCGCGCCTTCGCCTGCCGGAAACAGTCCGCCGATATTGGACTGAAAGGTCTCATCTCTGACAATTCTGACCGGAGATGACGTGCGGCTCTCCACTGCGCTGAGCAGCGTGTCCTGATGGTCGAAGCCTTCAATGACAGTGCCAAAATATGAAATCGCTTCCTCAATGGCATCGCATAAATATTTTGGAAGTATCTGACGGATATCGGAGAACGCCACTGCGCCTTTATGGACAGGCCGGACGCTTCCGAATTCCGATGTTTTTCTTTTGTTCACAAAATCACCGTAAGTCTGAACGGGCACAGCCCCGTTTCCTGCAAGATACGCCTTTTCCTCCAACGCCCTCTGCAAAGCAATCCCCGACAGAGGACTGTCGTCCGGAAAATCGTTTGGCGTAATCGTGACAACAATGGCGCTGTTTGCATTTTTTGTATCTCTTTTTTGGTTGCTCATGCCGTTGACACACAGCCTGCCGTTTTCCGAAGATGCGTTTACGACATAACCTCCGGGACACATACAGAACGAATATACGCCGCGATTGTCTTTCGTTTTGTAAGTCAGCTTATAGGGCGCGGCTCCGAGTCTGTTGTCCGGAAAACCGTATTGGGCTTCGTTAATTCTGCTCTGGAGATGTTCCACCCGCACTCCTATTGCAAACGGCTTCTGTTCCATGACAACGCCGCGGCGGTAAAGTGTTTGAAACGTGTCGCGGGCACTGTGGCCGATTGCAAGGATACATAAATCCGTCTCAATTTTTTGGTCGCCGTTTACCAAAACGCCGGTAATTTTTTTATCTTTTATCAGAAAATCCTTTACGGCTGCGTTGAAATGAACGGAGCCTCCCATTCTGATAATGTCCTCGCGCATCTGCCGGACTATTTTGCACAAATAATCCGTTCCGATATGCGGTTTTGCATCATAAAGAATATTTTCTTCCGCCCCGTATTTTACAAACGTTTCCAGCAGAAAAGAAATCCGGTGTTTTTTGTCCTTAATTCCCGTATTTAATTTCCCGTCGGAAAAAGTTCCGGCGCCGCCTTCTCCAAACTGTACATTGGAGTCCGGATTCAGCGTTCCTTCCCGCCAAAACCGCGCCACATCGTCAATCCGCTGCCCGACGTCATTTCCGCGTTCCAAAATAATGGGACAATATCCGTTTAGCGCAAGCAGATATCCGCAAAACAGTCCCGCCGGCCCGCTTCCGACAATCACCGGCGGAAACCGCAGCTGCTTTTTCCCTGTGATTTCATAAGAATAACGGGGCTCCTGTTCAAAAACTTCGACATTTTTTCTGCGTCCGTTATAAAAATCGACAAGCAGTCCGACAGACCACAAAATTTTCATCTGTTCCCTGCGCCGCGCGTCAATTGATTTTTTGATAATTTTGGCGCGGATAAGCTGTTTTTCGGACACTCCCGCAATCCGGAGTGCCTGCCTGATAGCGGCGTCTTTTCCCTCGTCAATATTTAATTTGATATTTGTTACTTTTAAATATTTCATCGGCTGCTGTTCTTTCCTGCCAGATATCCGCTAGACCATGCCCATTGCAGATTATAACCGCCGCATTGGCCGTCCACGTCTAATATTTCTCCACAAAAATAAAGGTTCGGACAATACTTTGACTGCATTGAAGCACCGTCGATACCGTCCAGTGAAACGCCGCCCTGTGTGACCTGCGCCTGAGAAAAACTTCTCCGGAACCCGACCGTCAGCGGATAACGTTTTAATAACGCGAAAATTTTTTGAAGAACCGTCTCGGTTGTCTGTTCTCCTGAAAGATTTTTCCGCACGCCCGCCTTTTCAAAAATCACCCCAAGCAGTTTTTCATCAAACATTCCCGACATGATTTTTAACAAAGTGCGCCGCTTATTATACGTCTGTATATCGCGGTAAAATCTACTGATAAATTCCGAATCATTCCCGAAATCGTCCGGAAAACCGTCAGTGAAATCCAGATAAATCGTCTGTTGCGGGTACAGATTCCGGCTGAGATTAAAAACCGGAATACCGGACAGCCCGTAAGAAGTAATCTGTACTTCTCCCTGTTCCGACAAACCAACATCAGTATATAGTTTGGCATGTACCCGGACGCCGGACGCCTTATTTAATAAATCCTTTGCGACAATACCGGTTAAAGCGGGATACAGACTGCTGACCTGATGCCCGAACTGCCGCGCAATGTCGTAACCCGTCATACCGTCCGCTATTTCGTAATGTCCGCCGGTCGCCACAATCAGCCGTTCACATTCCATGCGGACTCCTGTGTAAACCGCAAATCCGTTTTGCGTCTTTTCCACCCGTTGAACGGCATTATTATTTTTTATTTTCACGCCAAGCTGTTCCGCATACTGTACCAATGCGTTTGTGACGGAAACAGCCTGATTGCTGCGGGGATAAAATCCTCCATGAACGGTCTCGCAATATGTAAACACGCCGATTTTTTTAAAAAACTGAAGCGTTTCCTCTAATCCGAAGGAATCCAGCACCGTTTGAATTACCTCAGCGTTTCCGAACAGCCTGTCGCTGTATTTAATTGTCCCACCCTGATTTTTTTGGAAAAAAATATTGGAAAGATTGCATTTCCCGTTGCCCGTAACGGACAATTTCTTTCCGGCCTTTTCCTGTTGTTCAAGCACAACGACAGAAGCTCCGTTTTCTGCCGCCGCAATCGTGGCAATCAATCCCGAAGCTCCTGCCCCAATAACAATTACGTTCATTTTTTCTCCTCATGTCAACTGGTATGAGACTGCAAAAATTTAAACAACTGATCAATATCTTCCATATAAATTCCTGTTTTTAACAGTTTCCGATCCCGTTCGGAGCAGTCCGCTGAATGAATATCTGTTTCTGCTATAATATTTTTCTTATTTTCTTCGTAAATGACAATGACGTCGTCTTCTAATTTCAGCCAGTATCCTGATACGGATTCCGTCTCTTTCACCGTCTGGGCGGTTCTCACATTCGTCGCCGCGGCAGGCGGATCGTTATACGCCATTTTTCTTCCGGCAAAAAAGGCGACAATCAGGCCGGCAATAATAATCCCGCTATAAAAAATATATGCCCTCTTTTTCATATTCTCCTCCTAAGGATTTGACAGACATCTCGCAAAAAATGTCCGTCAATGATTATGCATATATTTTTTACCGTTTTTCTCAATCTATACTACAATAAATGGATTTTTTTACAAATTTTAACGAAAAGTCCGCCTTTTGGAACTGATAACAGCTCATCTTCCGTAACCGTACCGGTTTTTACCAGCATCATTCCATACACAACCACTGCGCACGCAATGGATAAAAGAACCGCGATGGCATTTGGGAATATCGGTATCAGAAGAAAACGGTAGATTACATAGGCTGCTCCTCCCATTACTGCGGCGCAGCAACAAGGCCTCAGAAAAATACTGATAAAGTCCTGACGGTATCCCAGATATTTTCTGATAGAAAATGCGTTTAAAACGGATACCGTAGCGCCAAATAAAATATCTCCCATAACGACTGCATAAATATTCATACGGAATACAAGCATAAGTATCGGCAGTAATATAATATGAATGACAAGTGAAATGGCAGAGTTTTTAATCGGGACTTTCAGACGGTCTATTCCCTGAAGAATTGCGTTGCTGATTGTAGAAAGCGAAAATGCAACTACCGTCAGGACGCTGAACAGCATCATTTTCGTGATATTGGCGCTCTGATCTCCATAGAGCAGACCGTTAATCGGGCCGCCGAGCACCGATAGTCCAATCCCGCATGGGAAAGCAATAATCATGGAAAACTTTAGCGCAAGGGTAATCTTGTTTAATACAACAGATTTGTCCTTTGCTATATATGAGCGCACTAAAGAAGGTACGATTGCAGTCGACAGAGCTGCGGCGATTGCAATCGGCATCGTCGTCAGCACGCGGTATTTCTGGCTGTACATACCCCATGAAGCGGACATCAACTGCCGGTCTGCATGGAGAACAGACGCGCTGATGTTTTTATAAATCGGATTATCCAGCAGGTTGCTGATATTGTAAATCGTCGTACTGATCAGAACCGGCGTAATCGTAAAAACAATCGTTTTGGTAATTTTGGAATATTGATCGGTTCTGCCCGAAACATCGGTCTGCATCTGTAATTTAATGCTTCCGAATTTTCTGACAAAAATAACAATCATAATCAACAGAGCAATGAGCGCTCCGCTAAATGTACCGAGCGTACCGCCCGCTGCCGACCATGACAACTGAAATGTCTGCGCCTGAATGCCCGTATAGGAATGACTCATTCGGGCGACGGACAACGCATAAACGCCCAATTCATAAGCGGCAAGCACGCTGACGACAGCGTTGACAATCTGTTCAAAGACCTGAGAAACCGCCGTAGGCACCATATTGCCCATTCCCTGAAAATATCCCCGAAAAACGCCTAACACGCATACCACCGTAATGGTCGGCGCTAAAACCTTCAGCGCTCTGGCTGCCGGCGGGGTTTTGAGGACAACGGACGCCAGCCAGTCCGCTCCGAAAAATGCAAAAGCGCCAAACAGAACGCCCAATATAATCGCATAAAACAGGGCGCCCTTAAAGACTTTATGCATATTTTTATATTCTTTTCGTTCCAGTTTTTCAGAAACAATTTTTGAAACTGCAAGCGGCATACTTTGGGAGGACAATAAAATCAGGACATTGTAAATATCGTAAGCAGTCCCGTAATAGTCATTTCCCGTATCTCCTAAAATTCTGGTCAGGGGTATTCGGTAAATCAGCCCGATAACGCGGACTAAAATACCGGCAAATGCCAGAATGCTGCCCTGAATTATAAAACTGTTTCTTTTCTCGTTCTGTTTCATTCAGATATCCTTTTTACTTGCTGAAAGTGATATTGTCAGCGTATTCATTTTGTACAATACAGAACCATGTCTTTCCTGTATTTAACGTGATTTCTTCACCATCTTGGTTCAAATATTTGGTTTGTCCCAAATCGGAATCTTTTTTCCAAGTGATTTTCTGCGCTTTTCCTTTTGTAATAAACCAGCCGGAGCCGGAACCGGTCAGCGTCATATTTAAACTCTTTCCGTCCGGATATAATGTTGCGTTGACACATTGGATTACAATATTTGAGCAGTGAAGCTGTTTATTGTTTAAGTCGTCAATGTGCTTTCCGCCATATTGAAAACGATAATACTGGCCGCCCTTCGCATTGTATTCAAACCATGGACGGTTGATCTGATATCCGATTTCAACTTTTCCTGCCGCGCGTCCCTTTGCCAAAGTGACGGTCTCGCCCGGCTTTGCAAACTGCATATGTCCGCTATATTTTTTGTCGTATTTTGTTTTGTATTCCATTGCCTTGATACCGGACTGCAGCGCGGAGCCTGTCGCATAAAGATTATGCGGGGCAACCTTTCCGCTTTCGCGGTAAAAAGACGCTTCGTGGTTTAATGAGCTGACGGTGTCAACTGCGCCGCTTCTCAAAAAGTCCAGCGCATATTTGGACTGGCCGAAATGCACATAAATCGCATTCCATTCGTTTGCAAATTTCGGGTAATACAATCTGCAGCTGCGGATTGAACCGATTCTTTTCAGATTTTCATAACGGTCAAAAACAGCCATCATTCGGGTGATTGCGCCCTCCACCGGCGCCTCGTAAATAATCTGCGCACTGCTGATGCCGGACTGCGGGATTGCGTTTTCGATATTATTGATCATAACCGCAATCGGACGGCTCTGCGCCTGTTTTTCCGGTACATATTCTCCGGTCAGATAACTGATTTTCTCGCCCTGATGCGAATCCGCTGTTTCCGCTGCCGTTGTCTGTAAGGCGGTAGTAGGATTTTTTGGTTCTTCTATGTTTTTGGAACAGCCGCAGCCGGTCATTCCGCCAACCATACAGATAAGCGTTAAAATTGCAATTCCTCTTTGTACCATTTTCTTTTTCATAACTAATCCTTTCATTTTATATCTCTGGTAATGTTTAATTTTTCCAATATATTTTCCTGCATGGTTTCCATACAGTTACGTTCTTTTTCTTCGACATGGTCGTATCCGAATAAATGGAGCATACTGTGCGCCACTAAAAAAGCAAGCTCCCTGACAGGGGAATGTCCGTACTCCTCTGCGCCGGACAGCACCTTGTCGTATGAGATTATGATGTCTCCCAAAAGAAGTTCGCCGGAATCGGGATTGAAATTGGAAATGTCGCGCCCGAGTCCGTCAAAATCCGCCGGTTTTTCGTATTCAAGCATCGGAAACGACAGCACGTCGGTAGGCATGTCCATTCCCCGATGCTGTAAATTCAGACGGTGTATCGTCCCGTTGTCGACAATCGTGACATTGACCTCACATTCGTACGGACAACGCACATAGTCCGCAGCCTCTCCGGCAACAGATACAATTATTTTTTCATAATCCGGAAAAAGATTTTTCGGATATTGATTGTCAATGATTACATTCATTTTTTCACCTGTCCGGTCTTTCCGTTATTTTTCCGCGCGTTCTGCTTTTGGTCGTATTCCTCATAAGCCTTGACAATTTTCTGTACAAGCGGGTGGCGCACCACGTCGCGGTTGTCCAGATATGCAAAACTGATGCCTTCCACATTGCTTAAAACCCTGATTGCAATTTCCAGTCCCGAAGTGATATCTTTTGGCAGGTCTTTTTGGGTGCGGTCGCCGGTCACAATCACTTTTGAACCGAAGCCGATACGCGTCAGAAACATTTTCATCTGGGCGGGCGTCGTGTTCTGGGCTTCGTCAAGAATAATAAACGCGTTATCCAGTGTCCGTCCGCGCATATACGCTAACGGCGCGACTTCGATAATTCCCTTTTCACTGTTGGCGACGAAGCTTTCAGCGCCCATCAGTTGATATAGCGCGTCATACAGCGGTCTCAAATAAGGATCCACCTTACTCTGCATATCTCCCGGAAGAAAGCCGAGACTTTCCCCTGCCTCAATCGCCGGTCTTGTCAGAATGATTTTATTGACTTCGTTATTTTTTAACGCAGTCACAGCCATCGCCATTGCCAGATAAGTTTTTCCGGTTCCCGCAGGGCCGATTCCGAAAACAATCATATTGTCCCGAATACTCTCCACATATGCCTGCTGTCCTAAAGTTTTGGGCTTCACCGGTTTTCCCATGACCGTCCGGCATATAATTTCATCGTCTAAATCCGTCAATGCCTGTTCTTTTTCCTCAAAACATAAAGACAGGGCGTAATCTACATTTTGCTCCGTAATTTCATTTCCGCGTTTTGAGAGCTCAATTAACTGGCAGAACACGTTTTTTGCCCGTTTGCTTGCAACTTCCGAACCGATGATTTTTAATTCGGAATTACGCGAAATTACGGTTACATGCAGAGCGCGCTCTATTTTTTTGATGTTCCGGTCAAACTGCCCGAAGATGTTTTTTTCATGTTCAGACGGAATGTCCATAATATGCTCGATAACACTCATTTCGTCGTAGTTTCCCTTTCTTGCGTCATTTCCTCCGTCGGGATATAGGCTATTTTTCCAACAGGTTCAATACTTGTAAAATATCCTTTGAGTTGATATTTTTTATCAGTCTCTACTATTCTAACATTTTTTTCCAATATTTTGTACCCCTTTTGTTCTAAAGTCGCAAAATAATACAACATTTTGTTGTTTAACCTGTTTTCGGCTTCCTTTTCCGTTATTTTCACAGTCTCCGGTTCTTTCTCATACACCGTAGTTTTCTGAATGGAAAACGGCAGATAAAAATTCCCGTAAAGCTTCAGTTTAATCTCCTTATTTTCATAATATTTATTTTTCATAAACTCATAATGCCAGACATAGGAGTTGACCGTCGGAAAATAATAATTTTTTCTGCTCTCATAATCCAACTGAAGGCGTTCCTTTTTTATTGAATCACTATATTTATGCTTTACTTTCATGAAAATATCCGCGTCTGCTGTCGTATAAGTATAAAAAAGTCCCTGTCCCGATTCGTCAAGCGTCTGTACGGCGCCGCTCACCAGCAGGTCGCCTTTTTTTATTTTATCCCCTGCCTTTACCGCAGGCGTTCCTTTTCTGGTAACAATCGATACGACCGTACCGGAAACGTTTGACAGCAGATGATACGGCTTCTTTTCCGACGCGCTGATTTCCGCAATATAGTTTTCTTTCAGGTGAATCAGCAGGTTCGTGCCTTTCATTTCGCAGCTGACCCAACTGATATTCGGATAGTGCGAACGGATTTTGTTTTCCAGCGCCTCGCAATCGACTTCGGATTTTCTCATGCCCTCCACATATTTTATCTGTTTGACATAGGAAAGAATCTGCTCCTGCGTGTAGGAATAATTTCCCAGAACGGAAATTTTCCAAATATATAATGAATTGATAAACAGGATCAATAAAGTAAACGCAACGGAGACAAAAAATATTTCAAGTTTATGCTTTGTAAAGAAAGAAAACAGTCCGAAATCCTTCCGCTCTAAAATCGGAAGGCGTTCTCTGTCTATATACGGAAAAAACACAGGAAAATCATTCCGGCTGATTTCAAACGATACTTTGTCCTGCTCTGTCCGGATATTGCGGATTACAATATTTTTACATTCCGATGTAATCCGGTAAAAATCTGATTTATATACCTGAATTTTACAAAAATGATATTTCATGAAAAACCCCGTTTACGATAATGGTTTGCCGGTTATAGTATGCAATCGCAAGATTTTCTCCTTTAATCCGTATTTCAAAAGACGCGCATTGAATTTTAATTTCATCACAGAGAAATAACAATAACTTTTTATAGTTTTCTATGACCAGTTCATTTCTTCCAATCAACTGACAGAGAATGTCTTTTTGAATGACATCTCTCGGCAGGTCATAATGATTATCGACATTAAACATAAAACCCTTTTTTATTTTAGTATATGAAAAACCCTGAAACATCATGTTTCAGGGTTTCAAATTTGTCATTGATTTATGACTTTTATTAGTTATATTTGCGCTTTCTAGCGGCTTCTGACTTTTTCTTACGCTTTACGCTTGGCTTTTCGTAATGTTCACGCTTACGAATTTCCTGCTGAATACCGGCTTTTGCGCAATTTCTTTTGAATCTACGCAATGCACTGTCGATAGATTCATTTTCTTTTACGATAACGCTTGACACTCTCCTGACCTCCCTTCAGTCATAGATTCCTAAAACTGTAGGTATTCGTGCAAAAATGCACTTTAGTTATTATACCATATATTTTCTGACCGTCAACACAATTTTATTGAAATTTTATGGCGGTTCCATATGCCATGATTTCGGCAGCGCCCTGCATCACTGATGCAGAATTGTAGCGGACTGCAATGACTGCGTCTGCGCCAAGCGCTTCTGCTTCCTGTATCATGCGCTCTGTGGCGATTGTTCTGGCTTCACCCATCATCTTTGTATAGGACTTTAATTCGCCTCCGACAATCGTTTTAAATCCCTGCCCCATATCTTTAAAGGCATTTTTTGACTGAATCGTACTTCCCTTGACCAATCCTAAAGGTTCATATTCTTTCCCCGGATAGATGTCTGTTGTTAAAAGCATCATATTTTTTTCCTCCTGTTTCATTTATAATTTATAATTGCTTTTCAAGAATTTCTTTTGCCGCTTTCACTGCCGCATCAGCGCCCGCAGGATTTTTTCCGCCCGCCTGAGCCATGTTCGGACGTCCGCCTCCACCTCCGCCGACAAGTTTTGCGATTTCCTTAATCATATTTCCGGCATGAGCGCCTTTTGCAACGGCGTCGTCGTCTGCCATTACAAGGACGTTTGCCCTGTCTGCATTTGTCGAAACAAGCACCAGAACGCCGCCGCCCATTTTTTCTTTCAGATTGTCACCTAAGTTCCTCAACTCGTTCATATCGACATCAGAAACTTTTAAGGCGAGCAGTTTCACGCCGGAAACCTCTGTCACCTGATTGAGCGCATCGCCCACTGAAGCGTTTGCCATCTTCGCTTTCAGTTTCTCATTTTCGCCGGACAGCAATTTGATTTCATCTGTCATGCTCTGGATTTTCTTTACCAATTCCGACGGAGTGGTTTTTGCCGCTTTTGCTGCCTGAAGCAGTTCGCGCTCAAGCTGCGCATAATATTTTAACACGCCGTTGCCGGTCAGCGCCTCAATTCTCCGCACGCCGGCTGCAACGCCTGACTCAGAGATGATTTTAAAAGAAGAAATCACGCCGGTGTTTGATACATGCGTACCGCCGCACAGTTCAATCGAATAATCTCCCATAGAAACCACGCGGACAACATCGCCGTATTTTTCTCCAAATAACGCCATCGCTCCTGTTTTTCTTGCTTCTTCGAGAGTCATCTCTTTGGTCTCAACGTCAAGTCCGTTTGCAATCTGCTCGTTGACAAGCGCTTCGACCTTTTCAATTTCCTCTTTTGTCATCGCCTGAAAATGGGTAAAGTCAAAACGGAGCCTGTCTGCATCTACATATGAACCTGCCTGCTCGACATGTCCTCCCAATACAAGCTTTAAGGACTTTTGAAGGAGATGGGTTGCGCTGTGATTTTTTGCCGTATCGCCACGTCCGATGGAATCCACTTTCAGCGTCACCTGATCTCCCGTCTGGAACATGCCGCTCTCAACAACGCCGATATGGCCGATTTTATTTCCGGGAAGTTTAATGGTCTCCGATACATGGAAAGTACCGTTTTCGCTCGAAATAACGCCGCAATCGCCTACCTGTCCGCCCATCGTCGCATAAAACGGCGTCCGTTCGACAATAATGGTTCCGCGATCTCCTTCTGCCAGCGCCTCAGCCACTTCGTCCTCCGTCGTAAGCGCAATAATCACTGAATCTTCAATCAGGCGGTCATAGCCGACAAATACAGAATTTAAGTTGGTGTCAAGCTGTTCGTAAACGGTAGCGTCAGCCCCCATATAATTCGTTTTTTTGCGGGCTTTTCTGGCAGTTTCCTTCTGCACGTCCATCGCCTTCTGGAATCCTTCTTCGTCCACCGTATATCCTTTTTCCGCCAGAATTTCTGCGGTCAGATCCAGTGGGAAGCCAAATGTGTCATACAGTTTAAATGCTTCTTTTCCGGATAAAACTTTTTCGCCGGACTGCGCTAAATCCTTTTCAATTTCAGAAAGCATTTTCAACCCGGTGTCAATCGTTTTGTGGAATTTATTTTCTTCTTCGGTAAGCACCTTGAAAATCATATTTTTCTTTTCTTCAAGTTCCGGATAACCGTCTTTAGAGCCCTCGATGACAATCTCGGACAGACCGGCAAGAAACTGGTCGTTTACGCCCAGTAATTTTCCATGCCTTGCAGCCCTGCGGATCAGTCTTCTCAGCACGTATCCCCTTCCCTCGTTTGACGGCATAATACCGTCAGAAATCATAAAGGTTGCCGAACGGATATGGTCTGTAATAATCCGGATAGAAACGTCCCACTGATATTCCTTTTTATATTCTTTTCCGGAAAGCCGGCAGACATGGTCTCTCAGCGGCTTAATCGTGTCGACGTCAAAGATAGAATCAACGTCCTGTACCACGACGGCAAGACGTTCCAGCCCCATACCGGTGTCAATGTTTTTATTTTTTAAGGTTTCATAATGTCCTTTGCCGTCATTTTCAAACTGCGTAAAGACATTGTTCCAGATTTCGATATAACGGTCGCAATCGCACCCTACGGTACAATCCGGTTTTCCACAGCCGTATTTTTCACCGCGGTCATAATAAATCTCGGAACATGGCCCGCAAGGCCCTGCGCCATGCTCCCAGAAATTATCCTCTTTGCCAAAACGGAAAATCCGCTCTTTTGCAATGCCCATTTCTTTGTGCCAGATATCAAACGCCTCGTCGTCTTCCACATAGACAGACGGGTATAATCTGTCTGCATCTAAGCCGACTGTTTCGGTTAGAAATTCCCATGACCAATGGATTGCCTCTTTCTTAAAGTAATCTCCAAACGAGAAATTTCCGAGCATTTCAAAAAACGTGCCATGACGCGCCGTTTTTCCGACATTTTCAATGTCGCTGGTACGAATACATTTCTGGCATGTTGCCATTCGTGTGCGCGGCGGGATTTCCTGCCCCGTAAAATATGGTTTTAACGGAGCCATTCCCGCATTGATTAAAAGCAGGCTTTTATCGTTATGAGGAACTAAAGAATAACTTCCTCTCACTAAATGGCCTTTGGACTCAAAAAAATCTAAAAACATCTTGCGAAGTTCATTTAAACCATACTGTTTCATCTTATTTCCTCCAAATCTGTATCTTTCGGGGAGGAGCCTCCTCGAAAACACTGCGAATTACCAAATTTTAATCTGCTTTTACCTGATGGTAAGATTTTTTCCCTTTCTTTAACAAAAGTACTCCGTCCTCATTGAAATCGGCAGTGGTAAAGACTGCGTCAATCGAAGTTACTTTTTCACCGTTGACGGAAACGCCGTTTTGCGCGACTAATCTTCTGCCTTCGCCGCGTGACGCCGCAAGTTTTGTGTCCGTTAAAAGGGTTAAAATATCTTTTCCTGCGTCCAACTCTGCTTTCGCATAAACCGTCGTCGGGATATCTCCTGAAACGCCGCCGTTTTTAAAGATATTTTTGGAGGTTTCCTCCGCCTTTTTTGCTTCTTCTTCTCCATGAACCAGATTGGTCAGCTCATAAGCGAGAATTTCTTTCGCTTTATTGAGCTCGCTGCCCTGCCATGATTCCATTGCCTCGATTTCTTCTATCGGTAAAAACGTCAGCATTTTCAAACATTTGATTACGTCTGCGTCGTCGACATTTCTCCAGTACTGGTAAAAATCGTATGGAGATGTTTTTTCAGGGTCGAGCCAAACAGCGCCGGAAACTGTTTTTCCCATCTTTTTGCCTTCGGAGTTTAGCAACAGCGTAATCGTCATCGCGGAAGCGTCCTCTCCCAATTTCCGACGGATCAACTCTGTACCTCCAAGCATATTGCTCCACTGGTCGTCGCCGCCAAACTGAAGATTACAGCCGTAATCCTGAAATAATTTATAAAAATCGTAACTTTGCATAATCATATAGTTAAATTCCAGAAAACTGAGTCCTCTCTCCATTCTCTGTTTATAACATTCCGCAGTCAGCATACGGTTCACACTGAAGTGCGCGCCAACCTCCCGCAGCAGTTCTATATAATTCAAATCAAGCAGCCAGTCCGCATTGTTGACCAAAAGTGCTTTTCCATCTGAAAAATCCACAAATTTGCTCATCTGCTTTTTAAAACAGTTTACATTATGCTCAATCGTCTCTTTTGTCATCATCTGCCGCATATCGGTTTTGCCTGACGGATCGCCAATCATCGCCGTTCCGCCGCCAATCAGCGCTATCGGCTTATTGCCTGCCATCTGCAATCGCTTCATCAGACAAAGCGCCATAAAATGACCGACATGCAGACTGTCCGCCGTCGGATCAAATCCGATATAAAATACTGCCTTTCCATGATTGACTAAATCCCTGATGCGTTCTTCGTCCGTCACCTGCGCAATCAGTCCCCTTCTCTTTAAATCTTCGTAGATATTCATTGCAGTTCTCCTTTAAATAAACTCGGTTTCTAATTTTAGCATAACAGGGAGGTTTTTTCAAGAAATTATACGACGGGTTGAATACGCTTTTTTTGTATGTGAAAGCGCTTATAATTTTTTATATTTATTGCAAGAGCGTTTTGGATTTAAGTAAGAGGGCATTTCTAAAACGACAGGTCTAACCTATACGTCTTAGAAATACCCTCTATCTTTTTGCGTATGGACTGTTAAGTTATGCAGGCGTCAATCCGTTTACAAAACGATGCAGATTACGCCCCTGCTCTGGTCATTTGTAATTTTTTCAATCGTGCCCTGCATTCTGTTTCTCGTTTCTTCGGAGAGATTATTGATTTTATTTGAAATTCCTTCATTCACAATCTGTCCGATGGATTTTCCGAAAATGTTGGTATCCCAGATGCTTGAATCGCTCTCCTCTTTATGATTGATAAATTCAATTAAGTCCTGCGCCTGTTCTTCACTGCCGATAATCGGAGAGATTTCCGTCAGAATATCCGTTTTTACAAAGTGGACGGACGGCGCGATTGCCTTGATTTTCACACCGAATTTATTTCCATTGCGGATCAGTTCCGGTTCTTCCAAAATGATGTCTTCTTTGTCCGGCGCGACAATTCCGTATCCGCAGGCCTTAACTGTTTCAAAAGCGTCTTCAAACTTTTCATAATGATTTCGCTGTACAGAGAGTTCTTTAACCAGTTGAATCAGTTGCAGTTGATTTTTAATCTCTGTTCCTGCCAGTTCGGTCAGCGTATCGTAGTAATATTTTTCATCAACATCAAACAGATAATTGATCTTCCCATTGGACAAATCAACAGAAGAAACGGAGATGTCTTTGATAAAACGGCTGCCGTTTGTTTGAACCCTGCTTAAATCTTTGACATATGTAATGTGTTCAAGAATGTCTTTGGAAACCCCGATAATATTTTGGATAATTTCCTGATTCTGATCCATGATATCAAGCCATTTCGGCATATTGAAATTGATTTCCGTTACCGGAAATTCAAACAAAATCCGTTCAAGAATTTCATTGACATTACGTTCATTGAGGTGCAGACAGTTCATTCCCAAAACGGAAACGTCATATTTCTTCTCAATCTCATTGCAAAGCGCCCTACATTCTTCGGATTCCGGATTCATTGAATTTACCAGCACAATAAACGGCTTCTGAATTGCCTGAAGTCTGACAATCGTTTTATCCAAAGCCTTGTTATACTCCGCCACGTCTAAATCCGTAAAACTGCCATCGCTTGTGATTACAATGCCGATGGTGGAATGTTCGGAAATAACTTTATCCGTTCCGATTTCGGCAGCTTTGGAAAACGGAATCGGATTTTCAAACCATGGCGTTTTTACCATGCGTTCTTCATTTTCTTCCATGTGGCCGGTCGCTCCTTCGACCATAAAGCCGACGCAGTCGATCAACCGCACTTTTAAATCCGCCTGTCCGCCCAATTTCATAGATACCGCTTTATTTGGAATAAATTTCGGCTCCGTTGTCATAATTGTCTTTCCGGACGAAGATTGCGGCAATTCGTCAATCGTCCGTTTTAAGTCATTTTCGTCATGTATTTTCGGTACAACCGCAATATTCATAAAATTTTTGATAAAAGTAGATTTTCCTGTTCTTACCGGCCCCACGACGCCGATATAAATTTCTCCGTTGGTTCTTTTTTCAATATCCTCATAAACATTAAACTGCATAAAAAATCCCCCACATATGATTTCCGGAGAGCCGCATCAGAAAGCGGTTTCCTTGTCTAATCAAATATATGCGGAGGATATCCGTACTATTCCATTTTTTCTGTTTACATAAGCGGCGCGACGAGCCGTAACAGTTTTCCACAGGCTTTATACAGCAGAGGCCTGTTTCTGCACTCAATCAGTGAAATCTTTCTTGAAGCGGAAAGCATCTGCTGGTAATCGTTTTCAATATCGGCAATCGCGCTGTTCCGATAGAGGAAACAGCCGTTTTCAAAATGAAGAAACAGACTCCGGTAATCTAAGTTGATGGTACCGACCGTCGCTTTTTCGTCATCACTGATAAACATTTTGGCATGTGTAAAGCCCGGCGTATATTCGTAAATATCAATGCCTGCCTCAATCAGCTCCGCATAATAAGTTCTTGCCACGCAATAAGCGTAAGCCTTATCCGGAATTCCCGGCAGGACAAGCTTCACTTCCACTCCGCGCTTTGCGGCAAATTTCAAAGCGGACATCATGATATTGTCAATGACAAGATACGGAGAAACAATATGGAGATATCGGGTAGAGGAGTTGACAATATGCAGATAAACGGATTCCCCGATACGCTCCTCGCCAAACGGGTCGTCGCCGTAGCCGAAAACATAACCGTCGCTTGGAGGCAGCTCCATCGGAACATTGAGATATTTATCAAAATTTCCTACGGTTTTTTCAGACACATTCCACATCTGCAAAAACATCAGCGTAAAGCTTTTGACCGCCTCTCCTGAAAGCATAACGGCTGTATCTTTCCAATAACCGAATTTTTGGACAAGATTCATATATTCGTCTGCCAGATTGATACCTCCGGTGAAAGCAACTTTTCCGTCAATGACAAGAATTTTGCGATGGTCTCTGTTATTTTGCTGCGTCGTAAAAAACGGACGCGCCGGTGCAAACGGTTTTGCTTTAATTCCCTTTTTACGGAGTTTTTTATAATATCCGATTTCCAATTTTGTCAGGGAACAGAGCCCGTCATACATCACGCGGACTTCCACGCCCTGTTGAACCTTCCGCTCTAAAATATCTAAAACAGAGTTCCAGATTTTTCCTTCCTCAATAATAAAATATTCGAGAAAAATAAAATCTCTGGCTTCCTCCAATTCAGAAATCAACGCTTCATATTTTTCCTCGCCGCTGGCAAAATAGCGGACTTGTGTGTTTTTAAAAACAGGAAGCTCCGTTTTTTCGTAAATATAATGACATAAAGACGCCGTATTTCTGTCCTGAAGCTGAAGTTCGTTGTAAACGTCGCGGTTCATCGGCAGATACCGAACCGATTTCTGGTCAATCTGTTCGATTTTCTTTCTGAGCGCGATGGAGCCCGGCTGAATCCGGACATAGACATACATCAGTGTCCCCAGCGCCGGCAGCACCATAATGAAGATTGCCCAGACCAGTTTCGTCGTCGGATCCGAATCGTCATTGACAATGTAGATGATTAGAAAAACCCGAAGAACCATTAGCGCCATATTGACATTTTTGCTGACGGTAATATTGTAAGATAAAATTAAAATCAGGATTAACTGCAGCAAAATCATCAGAATAAAGATAAAGGTACGACTGAACAGAAACGTACCAATGCCTTTTTTTCCCTTTTTTTCCATGCTGTGAATGTCTGCCATGTTCATAATCCTCCTTTCCTATTTTATCTTATGATTCATTTAGACTCGTCAAGCATCTCCTTTCGGATTCCCATCATCGTCATGTCCGTTTCATAAATCAGATTTGCACATTCTGTCAGTTTATTTACAGCCTCGTCGTTTGAATTTCCTTTTTTATAATGAATATCGTGCTCAAGGCTTGCCCAGAAGTTCATTGCAATTGTCCGAATTTGAATTTCTACCGTCATCTCTTTTTTTCCTGTCGATAAAAAGATTGGCGTTTTCACGACCAGATGAAGGCTCCGGTATCCGTTCGGCTTGGGATTTTTGATGTAATCCTTCACCTGAAGGACGGTAATATCGTCCTGACAGGTCAGCATGTCGGCAATTTTATAAATATCGTCGATAAACGCGCAGATAACACGGACGCCGGCAATGTCATAAATATTCTGCTCGAGAGCGTCCATCGAAAACTCAAGTCCCTTGCGCTCCATTTTTTCGATAATGCTTCTAGGCGTCTTTACTCTGGTCTTAATGGACTCAATCGGATTTCTCGCCTGTGTCGTCATAAATTCTTTATTCAGTACGTCCAGTTTGGTTTTAATCTCATAAATCGCACACTCGTAGTAGGTCATCATTTTCTGCAGTTGACTGAAAGGCTCCTGAAACTGCTGGAATTCCCGTTCGATTTCCTTATATCTTTTCTTATACTCCATCTATTTACTCCACTCTAAGTCATTAAATTCATTGGTAAATTCACGGTTCATCATTTCGTATAAAACTTCCTTTGCAGACCTTCCGTCAAACAATACGGCGTTTACCGCTTCGACAATCGGCATATCCACATGATATTTGCGCGCCAGCGCCAGCGCCGCCTTTGCGGAAACCGCGCCCTCGACAACCATATTGACTTCTTTTACAGCCTCGTCGAGCGAGTATCCCTGTCCAATCAGGACGCCTGCCCTCCTGTTCCGCGAATGTTTACTTTCACAGGTAACAATCAAATCGCCGATGCCGGACAAACCATGAAAAGTTCTGGCGTGCCCTCCCATCGCAACGCCAAGCTGCGTGATTTCCTTAATTCCTCTGGTAATCAGCGCCGCCTCCGTATTGTCTCCATAACCGAGACCGTCGATAATTCCTGCGGCAAGCGCAATTACATTTTTCAGGGAACCGCCCAGTTCGATGCTCTTACGGTCAGGGCTGACATAAACTCTGAAATATTCGTTTCCAAAAAGCACCTGTACTCTCTTTGCAATTTCCTTGTGCTTTGCGCCGAGAACAACTGCGGTTGCAAGTCCTCTGCCGACTTCCTCCGCATGGCTCGGGCCGGACAGTACAAGCGCTTCCGAATCCGGCAGGACATCTTCAATAATGTCCGTCATGGTATAAAAGGTATCGTCCTCAATTCCTTTTGCCACATCGACAATAATCTGCCCCTTTGGCACAAGGCCCTTTAACAGTTCGCAGGTGCTCCGCACATAAGAGGAAGCGACTGCCATAACAATGACCTCGGCATCTTTTACCGCAGATGCAATATCGTTGCTGATTTCAATTTTTTCATCTATCCTGACGCCCGGCAGACCGACTTTGTTTTCCCTGTCCTTTTTTAAGGCGTCTACCTCTCTTTGCAGTTTAGACCAGATGGTCACGCGGTGTCCGTTTTCAAATAAAACCTTCGCTAAAGCAATCGCCCAGCCACCGCCGCCTAATACTGTAACTTTTGTCATTTTTAATCCTCCTTTTTACTGCCGATCCGTCTTTCCGTACCATTCAGCAGCCGTTTAATATTTTCATGATGTCTGATAAAAGACAATACCACTAAAATGCCTGAAATCACATACGCCTCAAGCCTGTCCGATTTATTTAAGCCATGCAGAATTCCCAGTTGGCTGAATACTACGATTTCAATAAAAAATCCCATCATCATGCACAGGGAACTGAAAGAAACATACTTCGTCAACAGCAGGGCGACGAAAAAAATGACAGCCGCGCAGACAACAAATTTGTAGTCGAAAAGAATCAGTCCGGCGACCATTCCCGCAAAAGCGGCAATTCCCTTTCCTCCCCGAAAATTCATATAGAACGGAAAGTTATGTCCTAATATCACGCCAAATCCGGTATATAATGCAATGAGAAAGAGATGTCCCTCACAACTGTTTTGAAACAGCAAAAAAGTCAGGAGAATGGCAAAAACCGCTTTCAGGCTGTCGCCAAAAAAGGTAATCAACCCGCTCTTTTTTCCAAGCGTCCGCATTGCGTTTGTTGTGCCTGAGTTTCCGCTGCCGTAATCGCGGATATCAATATGATTCAGTTTTCCCAGAATAAACGCTGTCTGGAACAGGCCGAAACCGTATCCTATCACTAAGCACAGTATTTTCTGCAGTATCATTTTTTATTCTCCTTTTCTCTCCCGAATAATAAATTTTAACGGAGTTCCCTGAAATCCGAAAGCCTCCCGGATTCTGTTTTCAATATATCTCGTGTATGAAAAATGCATCAGTTTTTTGTCATTGACAAAAATCACAAAGGTCGGCGGTTTCACACTGACCTGTGTAATATAATATAATTTTAACCGTTTTCCCTTGTCGGACGGCGGCTGCTGCATTGCGACCGCTTCTGACATGATTTCGTTTAATACGCCGGTTTCAATCCGCAGCGCGTGATTTTCAATGACCATGTCAATGACTTCAAACAGTTTTGGAAGGCGCTGTCCGGTCAGCGCGGAGATAAAAATAATCTCTGCATACGGCATAAACGAAAGGACGCTTCGGATATCCTCTTTGTATCGATAAACCGTCTTGTCATTCTTTTCAATCGCGTCCCATTTGTTGACCGCAATAATCACGCCTTTGCCATTTTCGTGGGCAATTCCCGCAATCTTAGCGTCCTGTTCCGTCACTCCCTCCACCGCGTCGATGACAAGGACGACGACGTCCGCGCGCTCTACCGCAGTGACGGTACGGATAACACTGTAACGTTCCAAATCTTCTTTGACTCTCGCTTTCCGGCGCAGTCCGGCAGTATCAATAAATACATACGGGTTTCCGTTGTATACGACTTCCGTATCGATGGCGTCTCTCGTAGTTCCTGCAATATCCGATACAATCACCCTGCTCTCTCCGGTCAGTTTGTTGATAATCGATGACTTGCCGACATTCGGCTTGCCGACAACCGCGATGCGCGGCCTGTCGTCGTCATCTTCATCTGTATCCAAATGATTAAAATAACCGGTCACCACGTCCAGCATATCGCCGAGCCCGCTCCGCTGCGTCGAAGAAATCGGAATCGGATCTCCAATCCCTAAATTATAAAATTCGTAGACGTCCGGCATCATTTTGTTAAAATTGTCGACTTTATTTACCACCAGAACGACGGGCTTTCGGCTTTTCCGAAGCATATCTGCCACTTTGGAATCCGAATCCACCAAACCCTGTCTGACATCTGTCATAAAAATAATTACATCGGCAGTATCAATCGCGACCTGCGCCTGCTCACGCATCTGAGACAAAATAATATCGCTGCTGTCCGGCTCAATACCGCCGGTATCAATCAGTGTAAACTGATAATTAAGCCATTCAATATCCGCATAAATCCGGTCTCTCGTAACTCCCGGCGTATCTTTCACGATAGAAATCATCTGCTTTGCCAGCGCGTTAAATAAGGTAGACTTTCCGACATTCGGTCTTCCTACAATCGCGACAATCGGTTTACTCATGTTTTTCCTCCTACTCTCTGTAAGCTATAACTCGTATTGGGAAACCACGCTTACATCAACAGGCTGTTCCTCTCCCAGCGCTGCTTTTACAAAATCCACTCCATTCGATTTTACAATAACTGCCTCTATTTGTAAATTCTTTTCCAGTTGTTTCAAGGTCATATCGTCCAGAAAAATGTCTTCGCCGCTTTTTAAAACGGACGTCGGCACAAGCAGCCGATTTCCTAACCGCTTATTTTTTAACTGACGGCAGATATCCTGTCCGGTCAACAGTCCTGTAACCGTAATATCTTCTCCAAAAAATTCATTTCTGACTGCATAAACGTCAAGACGGACATTCGGAAACTTTTCCCGGATTTTGTCTGCAATCTGTACGATATAAGGGTGGACGAGCGTTCCGGTAAAGGCGCTTTCAGTCAGTTTTCTGTCGTCGCCTTTTAGGGAGGCCAGATAATCCTCCGCTTCGTTTAAAAAGGAACGCACCATGCCTACGCCGTTTTCAATCTGGAGATATCCGTCGTAGCGTTCTTCCTCCGGCATATTGCGTCCCGCCATAATATACCATTCGTCTGATGCATGGACAAAATGCGTCTGATGCTCCTGATATATCTTTTTCTGCCATTTTTCGATTAAAGTAATGACCTCGACGGCGTCTTCTTTTGTAAATAAATCAAGCGGAAACAGACCGTCCCTGTATTTGGTCAGTCCGGCAGGCACCACAGAAACGCTTTTCATATAAGGGAGGTATTGACAAAGCCCCAAAATCGTTTCGTCCAGTTCTTTTCCATCATTGATTCCCTTACAGAGTACAATCTGTGCGTTCATTTCAATTCCGGCGTCATACAATTTTCGGATATATTTTAATTTTTCACCCGCAAACCGGTTGTGGAGCATTTCACATCGGAGCGCAGGATTCATTGTATGTACGGAAATATTGATTGGTGCCAGATGATACCGGATAATCCGGTCGATATCCCGTCCGCTCATATTGGTCAGCGTCACATAATTTCCCTGAAGAAAAGAGAGGCGGGAATCGTCGTCCTTAAAATAAAGCGTCTTCCTCATTCCCGGAGGCATCTGGTCGATAAAACAGAAAATACATTTGTTACAGCACGAGTGATACTCGTCCATCAGTCCGTTTTCAAAAACAAGCCCCAAATCCTCATCTTCGTCCTTTTCAATTTCCAACTCCCAGACTTCTCCGTCCGCTTTTTCAATTTCCACAAAAATCAGTTCGTCTTCGCAGAGAAGCTGATAATCAAAAATATCGTCAACGCTCTGATTGTTAATGGAAATCAGCCGGTCTCCCGCTTCAATTTCCATCTCCCATGCGATTGAATTTTCCTTTACGCTTTCAATTAAATGTTTTTTCATCTTAAATCATCTCTAAAAATGCCATCAGGGCTCCGCGCTTACCGTTCAGCCCGCGATGCGAATATAAAACGTCTTTGTTGCAACAGGTGCAGACATCGGTTACATGAATGTTTTCCTCCAAGACGCCCGCCTGAAGAAAAATCAGTTTGTTGCACCGCCAAAGGTCTAACTGGTATTTCCCCTGCCCCTTATCAAGCAGAATTTCGCCGCTGTGCTCCGGAAACGCGTTTTGAAATTTAACAGCAACGTCTTCGCTGATTTCATAACAGTTCCGGCAGATGGAAGGGCCGATGCACACAACCACATCTTCCGGTTTTGTGCCGTAGGCTTCCGTCATTTTCTGAATGGTTTTCTGTCCGATTTTTCCTACGGTGCCTTTCCAGCCGGAGTGCGAAAGCCCGATTGCGTGATTTTTGACGTCAGCCATGTAAAGCGGCACGCAGTCGGCGTAGGAAGTCGCCAAAACCACATTCTTTTCATTCGTAATCAGCCCGTCAATATTTTCAAAATCTCTTTCCCTGAAAATTCCCTTTCCACAGTCTTCGCACGTTACCTGACGGATATTCGTCGTATGCGTCTGATGACTGAGGACAAGATTTTTTATATCAAAGCCAATCGCGCCGGCAATCCGCTCATAATTTTTCTTTACATTTTCCGGCGCGTCGCCTCTTTGAAAACCTAAATTCAAAGAGGAAAAATAACCGCTGCTGACGCCGCCAAGCCTCGTGGAAAATCCATGCCGTATCCACGAAATCTCCTCCAACGCCCGAAACGATAAATAAGGAATTCCATGAAAGCGGATTTTTGTGCTGCTCCCCTCATATTTATTGAATTGAACCTCATTCATTAAATCACCCCATAACAGTTAAACAGATAATCAATCCGGTTTCCGGTAATTGCAAGAACATCAAAGCTCATCGGATAGTCCCTGTATTTCGGATACCTCATGCAGTAGACGCCCGCTGTAAGATAATACTTTCGCTGCTTTTTTACATCAACTGCCTCCTGCGCGCTTCCGTAAGCGCAGTTTTTCCGATATTTGACCTCAATAAACCGTAAAATCTGTTCCTTGATTGCAATAATATCAATTTCACCTGTTTTACAAGTAAAATTGCGCTCTAAAATCTGAAAGCCATGCTGTTCCAGATATTGTATGGCAGCATCTTCATAGGCGCTGCCGGTCATTCGAGAATTCATACATTTTCCCCTCTTTTTTAATCGTTTATACTCCGCAGATGTTTTGAATAAACGTTTTTCTGTGAATCGGGCATGGCCCGTACTTTTTCAACGCCTCGATATGTTTTTGCGAACCGTATCCTTTATTGGAAGCAAAATCATACTCCGGATACAGTTGATCGTATTCAGTCATCAGGGCGTCCCTTGTCACTTTTGCGATAATACTTGCCGCCCCGATTGAAATACTCTTTGCGTCTCCTTTAATAATCGGAACCTGTAACAACTCCAAATCCGGTATTGTCACCGCGTCGTTGAGCAGAATGTCCGGTTTTACGTCCAGTTTGGAAATTGCTGCGCGCATTGCCTCGTAAGTCGCCTGCAGAATATTGATTTCATCTATGCGCTGCGGACTTACCATCGCTGTCGCAAAACTGACCGCTTTTTTTTGAATTTCTTCCGACAACTCCTCTCTTTTTTTCGCCGACAGTTTTTTGGAGTCATTGATATATAAAATATCGCAGTCTTTCGGTAAAATCACCGCACCCGCCGTAACCGGCCCTGCTAACGGCCCTCTGCCCACCTCGTCAATGCCGCAGATAAACCGGTAATCCTGATATTTCCGTTCATATTCTGTAAGCAGGTATGTCCGTTTCAACTCCGCCTCATAAGCGGTCTTTCTTTTTTTTGCAGAAGAAATCAAAGCCTGCACGCCGCTTCTCTCATCTGCTTCGTACTGCCCGATAAAAAAATCAAGTTCTTTTTCATCTGTATTTTTCAATTCTTCCTTAATGGATTGTATACTCTGCATTCTGCTCTCCTGATTTTATTTTTACTCAAGATACGTTTTGTCTGTTTTTTACTTTTCTCTCCGATCCAGAGTAATTCTGCCTAATTTTCCACTGCGGAAATCGTCCATCACAATTGCGCAGGTTTTTTCCAAATCCGGTTGGTTTCCTTTTCGTTTGCAGCCGCGTACTTCGGCAATCTGATACATCAGCGCAAGCGGATCGTCGTCGTCTTCAATCTGATAACGCTTTGCAATCGCGTCCGGATAATATTTTCTGATTTCCTTCATAAACTGATACGCCAGTTCCGTAATTTCAAGAATTTGGTCGTTGATAGAGCCGATGAACGCCAGATGCATACCTATCGTCTGATTATCAAACTTTGGCCACAAAATACCCGGAGTATCGAGCAGTTCTAAAGTTTTATCAATGCGGATCCACTGCTTTCCCTTTGTCACGCCGGGTTTATTGCCGGTTTTTGCCGCAGAACGTCCCGCATAGGCGTTAATAAATGTAGATTTACCCACGTTTGGAATTCCTACAACCATCGCCCGGATTGGGCGGTTTTTAATTCCTTTTTTCCGGTCGCGTTCAATTTTTTCTTTACAGGCAGTCAGAACCGCACTGCTGATTTCTTTCATACCCTGTTTATTTTTGGAATTGATTTTCACCGCAACGATTCCCTGATTTTTAAAATAGTCAATCCATTGACTGTTTTGCTCCTCGTCCGCAAGATCCGCTTTGTTTAACAAAACAAGGCGCGCTTTATTTTGCGCCAGCCGGTCAATATCCGGATTTCTGCTGCTCATCGGAATTCTTGCGTCGAGCAGTTCAATGACCAGATCAATCAGTCTGATATCTTCCTGCATCTGCCGCACAGCCTTTGTCATATGTCCCGGATACCATTGATACTCCATTGTTTTCTCCTCTTGTCCATTTTATTTACCAATATATAGTATAACGTAAAAAAGAACGAGTTACCACTCGTTCTTTTAAAATTATATGAATTCGGAATGGCACCTTTTTTGGTGCATTTATCGGCTGGCTTATTTCATCAGTTCTTTTACCTTTGCAGCCTTACCAACTCTGCTTCTGATATAATTGAGTTTTGCTCTCCTGACTTTACCGCGTCTTACAACTTCAATCTTTGCAATCGTCGGTGAATACAGCGGCCATGTTCTTTCAACGCCAATTCCGCTTGAAAGCTTTCTGACAGTAAATGTTGCGCGGTTGCTTCCGCCCTGCTTTTTCATGACAAGACCTTCAAAAACCTGTACTCTCTCGCGGTTTCCCTCGACAATCTTTGCGTGTACGCGGATTGTATCTCCGACCTTGAAATCAGTTACTTCTTTGATTTGAGACTCCTCAATTTCCTTAATAAATTCCTGCATAATATCCTCCTTGATTTATTACGATGTTCTTAATACATGATTTGTAACAGAGGAGCATCTTTTTTGTGTGAAACCGCATAAACACGCAGTTTCCTTTATACAGCATTTGCTATATTAACATAACTTTCCTGTTTTTGCAAGGATTTTAGTAAAAATCTGCAAAAAACTCCACAACTTCAAAATATCAAAGCAATTCTTTTTCTCTTAAAACTTATACTTTGCCCTGTTTTTTAATTTTATCGAGAGATTGTCTGTCGCTCTCATTCAATTCTGCATGTTCCAGCAAATCCGGTCTTCTCTCAAACGTGCGTATCAGAGATTGCTCCCTGCGCCATGCGTCCACTTTCGGGTGATTTCCCGACAACAAAATCTTCGGCACCTTTTTTCCCATAAATTCTGCCGGCCTCGTATACTGCGGATACTCCAACAGATTTTCGTGAAAACTCTCAAACTCTGCGGAGCTGTCATTGTTTAAGACTCCCGGCACAAGACGGGAAATTGCATCAATCATCACCATTGCCGGAAGTTCGCCGCCAGTCAGCACATAGTCCCCGATGGACACATGGTCGGTGACAATCATATCGAGCACTCTCTCGTCAACGCCCTCATAATGCCCGCAGAGAAATACAAGGTCTGTTTCTTTGGAAAACTCCTCCGCCATAGACTGGTTGAAAACCTTTCCCTGCGGCGTCAGATAAACAACACGCGGAGAATAACCGAGATTTTTTACCACCGACTCGTAACTGCGGTAAACCGGCGCCGGCTGCATCACCATTCCCGCACCCCCGCCGTAAGGATAATCGTCGACCTGCCCGTACCGGTTTCCGGAAAAATCGCGGATATTGACGGCATTGAGTGATATCAGCCCCCTGTCAATGGCGCGTCCGGTAATGCTGTTGCCGATTCCCTGCTCAATCATCTCCGGAAACAGTGTTAATACATGAAAATTCATCAATCCAGCAATCCTTTCATCATATGTACTGTGACCAGTTTCTTTTCGATGTTTCTATCTAAAACACATTCATCAATGACAGGCAGCAGCACTTCTTTTCCGTTGGAGGTTTTTACGACATAGACGTCGTTCGCTCCGGTCTGTATCACATCTGTCAGAATACCGAGCGTTTCTCCGGTATCCGTCAGAACCGTACTGCCCAAAATATCTGCAATATAATATTCCCCTTCCTCCAGAGGAATTGCATGGTCTCTGTCCACCAAAAGATCCTTTCCTTTCAGTAAAAGCGCCTGATCCATGTCTGCAATCTCTTGGAATTTCAAAATAACCATGTTTTTAAAATATTTTACACCCGTAATATGAAGTGTCTTTTTTTCTTTTTGATTGTCTAAAATAACTTCCTTCAGGCCGTCAAAACGCCTGATGTCTTCTGTCGTGGGATAAACCTTGACTTCCCCATGAACCCCATGAGTGTTTGCAATCACCCCGACTCTGAAATATTTTTCCACAAAAAACTCCTTCTGTCATGAATAAACAGGGCTGGATTGATTCCAGCCCCGCGCACTTGCTTAAAGTATTTCCACTTTAACTTTTTTATCACATTTTGAAGCGGCCGCCTTGACCACAGAGCGGATTGCTTTCGCAATTCTTCCCTGCTTTCCAATTACTTTGCCCATGTCTGTCTGAGCAACGTGCAACTGCAAAACGATTTCTCTTGCATTTTCTGTTTCCGTAACTACCACTTCGTCAGGAGAGTCAACAAGTGCTTTTGCAATTGTTTCAACTAATTCTTTCATGAAGCTGACCTCCGTCTTATTTTTCAATGCCGGCAATCTTTAAGAGTTTACCGACAGTTTCCGTCGGCTGCGCTCCGTTTGATAACCATTTCTTTACAGATTCTTCTTTAATACCGAAAACGCTCGGATCCTGATTCGGATCATAAGTTCCGACTTCCTCAATGAATCTGCCGTCTCTCGGCGCTCTGGAATCTGCAACCACGATTCTGTAAACAGGATTTTTCTTTTTTCCCATTCTCTTTAATCTGATTTTTACTGCCATTGTTTTTTACCTCCGTAAATAAATTATTAAAAATTAAATATATATCAGGAAAACACCAAATTGTTTTCATGAAATCTTTTAAAATCCAAAGGGCAGATTGAAGCCTCCCCTTCTTTTCTTCTTGCCTCCCATCAGGCCGTTCATGTTTTTCATCATTTTTCTCGCCTGTTCAAACTGCTTGACCAGTTTGTTGACCTCGCCGATATCGACGCCTGCGCCTTTTGCAATCCGCTGTTTTCTGGAAGGATTTAAAAGGTCTGGATTGCTGCGTTCTTCCCTTGTCATGGAAAAAATCATCGCTTCAATCCTGCCAAGCTGTTTTTCGTCGGGAAGCATGTCGTCTGTAATCTTTCCCCCGACGCCCGGAATCATGTTGAGCAGGGAAGACAGGCCTCCCATATTTTTAATCTGCCCCATATATTCCAGATAATCGTCGAACGTAAACTGCGCTTTTTTCATGCGCTGCTCCAGCTCGAGCGCTTTTTCCCGATCAATCGACTGCTCGGCTTTTTCAATCAGGGAGAGGACATCTCCCATTCCCAATATACGGGAAGCCATGCGATCCGGATAAAACTGTTCCAAGTCGGAGAGTTTTTCTCCCATGCCGACATATAAAATCGGTTTGCCGGTAATTGCTTTAATGGATAATGCCGCGCCGCCTCTCGTATCGCCGTCAAGCTTTGTCACAATAATGCCGTCGATGCCGATGCGTTCATCAAACTCCTTTGCGACATTGACTGCGTCCTGACCGGTCATTGCATCAACGACAAGAACCGTCTGGGTGAGCGGAAGTTCTTCTTTCATTTCTTCGAGCTCGCGCATCATCTCCTCATCTACATGAAGTCTGCCGGCCGTATCTAAAATAACGACATTCCGGTCGTTTTTCTTCGCGTGTTCCATGGACGCTTTTGCGATATTTAACGGTTTTTGTCTGTCGCCCATAGAAAAAACCGGAACATTTTGTTTTTCGCCGTTGATTTTCAACTGTTCGATTGCTGCCGGTCTGTAAACATCACAGGCGGCAAGCAGCGGTTTTTTGCCTTTTGCTTTTAATTTTCCGGCAATTTTTGCCGCAGTCGTCGTTTTACCGGCGCCCTGCAGTCCCATCATCATAATGACGGTTATTTCATTGTCCGGTAAGAGTTTTAACTCCGTCGTCTCCGAACCCATCAGCGCCGTCAGTTCTTCATTTACAATTTTAATCACCATCTGTCCCGGCGTCAGGCTCGTCATCACGTCCTGTCCCACCGCTCTCTCGGTGACTTTCTTTGTAAACTCTTTGACAACTTTAAAACTGACGTCCGCCTCTAACAGGGCAATTTTGACTTCTTTCAGGGCGGATTTTACATCTTCCTCCGTCAGTCTTCCCTTGCTTCGGAGATTTTTAAATATATTTTGTAATTTATCGGATAAACTTTCAAATGCCAAAGCAGTCCTCCTAATAATTGTCTAAGATTTCCTGCGCAATTTCTTTGATTTTTCTGTGGCTTTCCTCCGTATTCTGATCCGCCAGCGCACAAATCATGGAAACTGCCTCTTTTGTCTGTGAAAAGCGTTCCACAAGATGGAGTTTTTCTTCATAACCGTTTAAAATTTTGTCGCAGCGCTTAATCTGGTCGTGAACTCCCTGTCGCGAAATTCCCTGCTCTTGCGCAATTTCAGCCAGACTGAAATCATTTAAAACAAAATCCTCATACAACTCTCTCTGATGACCGGTCAAAAGTTCGCCATAAAAATCATACAGCAGAGCGCTTTTATAGATATCTTTCATTTTGCACCTTACCAATCCTCAAGTATCTTACTACACAGCAGAAAAGGTGTCAAGTATTTTTTCTTGACACCTTGAAATCTAATCTGTTTTACGATTTATCTGCTATCATTACAGATGCGGAGCCTCCTCCTTCGGATTATAACCCGCCTGCTCTAAAGCCTGAAGAATCTGCTTTTTATGCGCGTGACCGAAACATTCGAGCGTAACCTTCAATTCTACCGCCGCATTTCTGTTTACGGAAACAAACTGGTTATGCTCCAGACGAATGACATTTCCCTGCTGTTTTGCGATTTCCCCTGCGACTTTCACCAGTTCGCCCGGCTTATCCGGCAGCAGAACGGAAACCGTAAACACTCTGCCACGCTGGATCAGACCATGCTGAAGGGTGGAGGACATCGTGATAATATCCATATTTCCGCCGCTGATAATTGATACGACTTTTTTATCCCTGACTTTCAGATGCTTGAGCGCCGCAATCGTCAGCAGTCCGGAATTTTCAGCCACCAGTTTATGATTTTCAACCATATCGAGAAATGCGTCAATCAACTCCTCGTCATTGATGGTAATAATATCATCGAGATTATCTCTCAGATATGGGAAGATTATTTCTCCCGGCGTCTTGACCGCAGTACCGTCCGCAATCGTATTTGCGCTTGGCAGTGTCACGACCTTTCCGGCTTTAATGGACGCCTTCATACATGCCGCCTGTGCCGGTTCAACCCCGATTACCTTGATACGCGGATTTAACAGCTTCGCCAGAACACTGATGCCGGTGGCAAGTCCGCCGCCTCCGATTGGCACTAATATATAGTCGACTGTCGGCAGTTCCTTAAATATTTCCATTGCAATCGTTCCCTGACCGGTAGCCACGTCTAAATCGTCAAACGGGTGGATAAAGGTGTATCCCTCCTTCTGCGCAAGATTCAGCGCATACTTGCAGGCGTCGTCGTATACATCGCCGTATAAAATCACGTCAGCACCGTAATTCTTTGTACGGTTTACTTTCATCAGCGGGGTGACGGTCGGCATGACAATGGTGGCTTTCACTCCGTAAAGTTTTGCCGCATAAGCGACTCCCTGCGCGTGATTTCCCGCCGAAGCGGTAATCAGTCCCCGCTCTCTCTCCGCTTCCGACAGCGTACTGATTTTATAATAAGAGCCGCGCACCTTATAAGCTCCCGTAAACTGCATATTTTCCGGTTTAATATAAACCTGATTATCGGTCTGGCTGCTAAAGTAGTCGCTGTAAATCAGATTTGTGTTTAAAGTTACTTTCTTTACAATCTCGCTTGCTTCTTCAAATTTTTTTAGTGTCAACTGTTCTTCCATCGTTACTTACCTCCAAAAATCTAAGGATTTCCTTCTATCGCTTCCATATGGAAATTTACTCTGTAAATAAAGCCTGTACAAAGTCATGGGAATTAAACTTCTGCAAATCGTCAATCTGCTCGCCTACGCCGATATATTTTACCGGAATACCGAGTTCAGACTGAATGGCTATCGCAATGCCTCCTTTTGCGGAGCCGTCCATTTTCGTAAGAATGACGCCTGTAATGTCGGCGCACTCCTGAAACTGTTTCGCCTGTGCGAGCGCATTCTGACCGGTCGTCGCATCTAACACAATAAAGTTTTCCCTGTGGCACACGCCGTATTCCTTTTCAATAATCCGGTCAAGCTTCTTTAATTCTTCCATCAGGTTTTTCTTATTGTGCAGCCTGCCTGCCGTATCGCATAAAAGAATGTCCGCGTTTTTGTTTTTTGCAGATTGAATTGCGTCAAACAATACCGCGCCCGGATCGGAGCCCTCCGCGCCCATCACGATATCCGCATTAGAGCGGAGCGCCCACTCTTTTAACTGATTTCCCGCCGCTGCGCGGAATGTGTCCGCCGCCGCAAGCACTACTTTTTTTCCATTATTTTTAAACTGACCGGCCAGTTTTCCAATCGAGGTCGTTTTTCCGACGCCGTTGACGCCGATTACTAAAATGACGGATTTTTCCGATTCAAAATCATATGCGTTCTCCCCAAGGTTCATCTGGGTTTCTATATTTTGAATCAGCAGTTCTTTACATTCCATCGGCTCTTTAATGTGCTGTTCTTTGACCTGCTCTTTTAGTTTTTCAAGAATATTTTCCGTCGTGTGTACCCCAATATCGCTCATAATGAGAATTTCTTCCAATTCGTCATAGAAGTCGTCGTCAATTCTTGAAAATCCCGTAAAAATTGAATTCAGTCCGGAAACGATGCTGTTTCTCGTTTTGCTCAGACCTGAAACAAGTTTTTCAAAAAATTTTGCTGCCATGAATTCCTCCATTTTACTATTTATCTAAATCTTTTTCCAGCAAATCAACGGAAACCAACGCGGAAATTCCTTTTTCCTGCATCGTAATTCCGTAAAGCCTGTCCGCGCAGTTCATGGTTCCACGCCTGTGGGTAATTACAATAAACTGCGTATTTTTGGTAAGCTTATGCAGATATTCCGCAAACCGGACGACATTGGAGCCGTCCAGCGCCGCCTCAATCTCATCTAACAGACAGAACGGCGAAGGCTTCAGATTTTGAATGGCAAACAGCAGGCTGATTGCCGTCAGCGCCTTCTCTCCGCCGGATAACTGCATCATATTTTGAAGCTTCTTTCCCGGCGGTTGTGAAATAATATGAATTCCGGCGTCTAAAATGTCCTCCGCATCGGTCAGCTCAATCGTACCTTTTCCACCGCCAAACAATTCTTTAAACACATGATCAAACTCGACCTTAATTTCCTCCAGTTTTTCCCTGAACTGTTTTCTCATTCCGACTTCCAATTCGTCAATGATTTTCAAAAGATTTTCTTTGGCTTCCATAAGATCGTCATGCTGCGTCTTCATAAACTGATAACGCTCGTTGACTTCTTTAAACTCCTCAATCGCATTGATGTTGACATCTCCGAGAGATTTCATCTCCCTGCGTATCTGCGCAATGCTGTCGCGGATTTTTCCTTTATCGGAATACGCCTCGTCCTTCATCTCCAGCGCGCTCCGGTAGGTGATTTCATACTCGTTCCACATATAACTTTCTTTACTTTCGGCCTTTTCTTCAAGCGTCTCCTTCTGGCTTGTCAGACGGTAAAGCTCTTTATCCAAATCCGTTATACGCGCGGAAAGGGATTCCCTTTTTTCAAAAAATTCTTTATGCTCGCGGTTCTGGGTTTCTTTTTCATTTTCCGCTTTCTGTATTTCAGCCTTTAAAGAAGCAATCAGTTCCCGGCTGTTTTCCACTTCTTTGGTGTAATTTTCGATGGCCTCCAGCCTTGCGGAAATCTCCTGATGATTTTCCTGAGAGTTGTTTTCCATCTGCTTTAATTCATTGCTCAAATCCTGCAGCAGGCGCTCGCAGTTCTGCGCTTTTTCCATGATAAAACTGTGCTTCTGCTTGATGTTGGCAATTTCAATATTGATTTCTTCAAGGAGTGCCCTCTTTTCCGACTGATGTTCTTTGAGTGCTTCCAACGCTTTTGTTTTATCGCGGACGGTCTGCTCTAATATCACGCCCTGATCCTCTCTGCCGGACAGCTCGCCGTTTAATTCCGAACTGTTTTTTTCGATATTTTTGATTTCTTCGGAAATAGAGTCGTTTTCCTCTGTATAACTCTGATATTCACTGACCAGATTATCCTTTTCCTGATTTGCCTGTCTGAGATTCATTTCAAGCGTGTTTTTCATTAACTGCTGTTGCTGCAGCGCTTCGGTAATTTTCGCAATTTCTTCAGAAATCACGCTGCTTCTGCCGCGATTGTCCAAAATCTCCTGATCCAGACGTTCTTTTTCCTTTTTCAACTCTGCCAGATGGTTGTTCAGTTCTTCGATTTCACGTCTTCTTCCCAACAGATTGCTTGTATTTCTAAAAGCGCCGCCGGATATTGAACCGCCCACATTGAGGTATTCTCCTTCCAGCGTGACAATGCGGAGTGTATACCGGTATTTTCTTTCGATTGAGATTGCGTGGTCGATCGTATCGACGACCATAACCCGTCCGAGAAGATACTTTGCCACCCCTTCATATTTTTTGCTGATGTGCACCAAATCGCTGGCAAGACCGATTACCCCGCGTTCCTCCAGCGCGTCCGGCGCATTAAAGTTTGTCTTATTGCTCATACTGCTGAGCGGTAAAAATGTTGCGCGTCCGAACTTATTTTTCTTTAAATATTCAATCGTTTCCTTTGCGGTCGTTTCCGTATCCGTAACGATATTTTGAATGTTTCCTCCGAGCGCCGTTTCAATGGCGACCTCATATTTCTCGTCTACTTTGATAATGTCGGCAACTACGCCGATAATTCCCTTCTTAGAGGCTTTGAGTTCCATGACTTTTTTGATGCTGCTGCCATATCCTTCATAGCGCTCCGTAATATTTTTTAATGTATCAAGATTGGACTTTGACTGATGGTATGCCGCCTGATTTTTGTTTAACTGCAGTTGGAGATTTTTATTGTTTTCGCGCAGTTGCGATAACTCCTCCTGATAACCGGACAGCGTAGCCTGCACTTCTCCGATTTCCTGCTCCATGCTTTCAAGCTGTTTTGAAAAATCTTCAATAATCTGCTCCTGATTTTCCTTTTGGCTCTGAAATGCAATCAGTTTTTGGTTTAACTGCGATTTGCGGATATGCACCTGCTCCAACAGCGTGTCAAACTTTTGTATCTGCGTCTGAATTTGCGCTTTTACATTCAACAGTTCTATGATTTCCGCCTTGTGCGCCTCAATTTCTTCCTCCAGACGAAGACCGTCCTCCTCATATTGCGTCAGTTCTTCCTGCGCCTGCGTCTGATCAGAAAGAAGTTTTTTCAGGGAGGCTTCATTTTCCTCTTTTTCCTGAAGGGACTGGTCTAATTCCTGATTATGACCGGAAATTTCTTCTGTCAGGGAAGAAATTCTCTGATTCATAAAGGACTCGTTGCTTTGGGCAGAGTTAATCTGCTCTTTGATTACGCGGATTTGTCCCTCATATTTTTCAATGTTTAAGACGGTTTCATTGAGTTTTTCTTTCTTTTCCTCGACAGTGGCGTGGATTTCCTCAATCATTGCCTCCAGTTTATTGTAGTCGCTCTTTATCTGTTTAAATTCATCATTGGCAATCTGCATATCGGAGGAGGCAACTGATATTTTTTCATCAATTCCCGCAAGACGCTTTTTGATTTCATCGACTTCAATCAGATACATATTGACGTCGTTCATTTTCAAATCGTCCTTTAACACCAGATACCGTTTTGCTTTTTCACTCTGTTTTTCCAACGGGACAACCTGCCGTTCCAGTTCCCCTAAAATATCCGTCACGCGCAGCAGGTTTTGGTTCTGGTCGTCCAGTTTCTTTATCGCCTCATTTTTGCGGCGTTTAAATTTCACAATGCCAGCCGCCTCGTCAAAGAGTTCACGCCTTTCCTCCGGCTTTCCACTTAAAATTTTGTCAATCTGTCCCTGCCCGATAATGGAATATCCCTCTTTGCCGATTCCGGTATCGTAAAACATTTCGTTGATATCGCGGAGCCGCACCTGCGTACCGTTAATCATGTATTCGCTTTCTCCGGAGCGGAACAGTCTTCGGGAAACCGTAACTTCACTGTAATCCACATTCAACTGATGGTCTGAATTGTCAAATGTTATGGCAACATAGGCATAACCCATCGGTTTTCTGCTTTCTGTTCCGGCAAAAATCACATCTTCCATTTTGGAGCTTCTTAACTGTCTGATTTTCTGTTCGCCCAAAACCCAACGCACCGCGTCCGCAACGTTACTTTTTCCGGATCCGTTCGGCCCGACAATTCCCGTAATTCCATTATGAAATTCAAATTTGATTTTATTTGCAAAGGATTTGAATCCATGAATTTCGATACTTTTTAAATACATATTATTTCCTCTTATCTAATGTTTTTAAAGCGCAAAATGCTGCCTTTTGTTCTGCTTCTTTTTTATTCCTGCCGCTGCCCGTACCCACGACCTGTCCGTCAAGAAGTACCGCGGCCTCAAAAGTTTTCGCATGTTCCGGCCCTGATTCCCCGATAATTTTGTAACTGAGATTTCTGTTTTTTACGGAATTGACGCGCTCCTGCAAAATTGTCTTGCTATCATGAAACATTTTCTTTGTCTCAATATCGTTTAAAACAAACCGGTAGACAAAATCTTTTGCCGCGTTAATGCCACCGTCCAGAAAAATAGCGCCAATCAGGGATTCCAACGCGTCGGAAACAATAGAGTCCCGATACCGTCCGCCGGAATTTTCTTCTCCGTTTCCCACATAAATAAAATCGGACAGACTGATTTCTTTTGCATCAAGCGCAAGCGTCGGCTCGCACACCAGTCCGGCGCGGAGTTTTGACATATCGCCTTCCGACATATCCTCCATCGTCAGGTATAAAAATTCACTGGAAATCAGTTCCAAAACAGCATCTCCCAAAAATTCCAACCGCTCGTTATCCTTCATGCCGCTATGCTTATGCTCATTCGCATAGGACGTGTGCGTCAATGCATTAATCAGCAACTCTTTTGACTTAAATTCGTAATGTATTTTCTGTTCCAACAACTGATAATCCAAATTCATTTTTTCACCTTTTCAGTTTTATTTCATGATGCAATTTATTTTAGAAAAAGCCCTATAAAATAGGGCTTTCCACACATATCAGACTTTTACTGAAGCACTTTTTTAATTGCTTCAAACGCATCGCCGACAGTAACAATATCCGCAGTCGCCTCCGTAGGAACTTTAATGCCGAATTCATCTTCAATTCCCATAACAATCTCCAAAATATCCAATGAATCTGCCCCTAAATCATCTACAAATTTACTGTCCACCGTAATCGTGCTTTCATCAATATCCAAAACATCTGCAATCGCGCTTGTCAATCTTCCTAATTCCATGATGATTCCTCCATTATTTTAAATTTAGTTTTTCCATAAATTTTGTATTTAAGTCCATCTCTTTAAAAGAAGCGCACTGTAAAATGGAATTTTTAATTTCCACCGCTTTAGAATTTCCATGCGTCTTTACCAGCAGGCCCTTCAGTCCCAACAACGGCGCTCCGCCATACTCCTCAATCTGAAATCCTTTGAGGGTTTCTTTCAGGCTTTTCTTTATCAGCAGTCCGCCGATTTTTGATTTCAGGCTGCTCTTTAATCCGCCTTTCACCTTTGTCATCAGCGCATCGGCAACGCCCTCGTAAGTTTTCAGGATTACATTACCGACAAATGCGTCGCAGACAACAACGTCTGCAGCACCCGCAGGAATATCTCTGGCCTCGATATTGCCGATAAAATTGATATCCTCTGCCTCTTGCAATAAAGGAAAAGTTTCTTTCGTAAGAGCGTTTCCTTTTTCCTCCTCCGAGCCGATATTAACTAATCCGACTCTCGGATTTTTAATACCCATGATATTTTCCATATAAACCGAACCCATTTTAGCAAACTGCAATAAATGCGCCGGTCTCGCATCAACGTTAGCCCCGCAGTCAATCAACAGCGCAACGCCGTTTATCGTAGGAATCAGCGGCGCAAGCGGCGGGCGTCCGACGCCTTTTAACCGTCCGATAATCACATGTCCACCAACCAGATTTGCTCCGGTGCTTCCTGCGGAAACCATTGCGTCGGCTTCTCCATGTTTTACCATATACTGGCATTTCACCAAAGAAGAATCTGTTTTTTCACGAATCGCCACAGCCGGAGGCTCCGCCATGTCAATTACTTCCGTAGCGTTTACAATTTCGAGCGCGTCTGCCGGATATTCATATTTTGAGAGTTCTTCCAAAATCAAGTCCTCTTTTCCGACTAATTTCACCAGAATATTTTTATTTTCCTGTGCGGCCGCTACCGCCCCTTTGACAATTTCCTGCGGCGCGTAATCTCCGCCCATGCAGTCTAATGCAACAACCGTTTGTGGCATAAAACACTCCTCCTTTGCATACGAATTGTATTATACTAAAACCGACGCGTAAAATCAAGTAAACGGCAACTGAAAAAGACCCTGTCAACAGACAGGATCTTTTTCTCACCATTTTCAAATTAGTCAACCGGAATAATTTCTTTCTTGTTGTAGCTTCCACATGCTTTGCACACTCTATGCGGCATCATGAGTGCGCCGCACTTACTGCACTTTACAAGATTTGGAGCTGACATCTTCCAGTTTGCTCTCCTCTGGTCTCTCCTTCCTTTGGAAGATTTATTTTTTGGACAGATAGACATGGATTACACCTCCTTAAACTGATTAAAAACATCTAAAATTTTTGACATTCGCGGATCGAGTTCTGTTTTGCCACACCTGCATATACCATCATTTAAGTTAGAACCGCATTGATTGCATATTCCCTTGCAGTCCGCGCTGCATAGAACTTTCATCGGTAAACTGATCAGAATCTCGTTATGAATAAGCGCGTCCGTATCTAAGCAATAATCCTGCAGAAAACATTCCTCGTCAAACTCTTTGATTTTTTCTTCTGCCGACTTATTCATATCCAGTTCTTTATCGAAACTGATATCAATCCGATTTAACACAGGTCTCAGACAGCGGTCGCATGGAATACTCAACTGTACGAACCCATTGAGCGTACACCCGATTTTCTTATCGCCGCGGCAATTTAACTGAAGCGTCAAATCATAATCAACCATATCATATTCCAAATCCTTTATTTTAAAGGATTTTTCCGGCTGAGGTTTATATTTCTTTTCGTCAATATCCCCTTGCAAAAACTGATATAAATCGATTAACATAATATCCTTTCCATAAAGACACCTAATAGATTATACATAAGTCCCATATTTTTGTCAAATATTTTATTCAATCTTTTATTCTGCCGGAAAACAGACATTTTCCTATGAATTAAGAACCTCGACTGTTTCTCTGGCAATGGCGAGTTCTTCGTTCGTCGGTACCACCAGCACCTTTACAGCAGAGTCCGGTGTGGAAATGATTTTTTCCTGTCCGCAGACATCATTTGCGCCGTCACCAATCTGGATTCCCAAAAAGGTCAGATGGTCGCAGACTGCCTTTCGGATATTCGGATTATTTTCTCCAACTCCGGCGGTAAAGACAATGGCGTCAACGCCGTTCATCACTGCTGCATATGCTCCGACGAAACGTACAACGCTGCGGATATACGCATCAAACGCTGATTTCGCCTTTTGATTTCCTTCCTGAATAGCCCTGTTAATATCGCGGAAGTCGCTGGACAATTCGGACAATCCTGCCATACCGGATTGCTTATTGAGTATCTGAATAACCTCCTGTGTGGAAATCTGCTCTTTCTCCGCAATCACTCCTAGGATACTCGGATCAATGTCGCCGCTGCGGGTGCCCATAATCACTCCGGAAAGCGGCGTCAGCCCCATGCTTGTGTCCACAGATCTGCCACATTCGACAGCGCTGATACTTGCGCCGTTTCCAAGATGACAGACAATCGTTTTGAGACTATTGTAATCCCGTCCCAGTATTTCAGCCGTTCTCTTAGACACAAAACTGTGCGACGTGCCATGAAATCCATAACGGCGGATTTGATATTTTTCATAATATTTGTATGGAATCGCATACAGATAAGCGCTCTCCGGCATTGTCTGGTGAAATGCCGTATCAAAAACTACGACGTTTGGCGTTTCCGGCATGATTTTCATGCAGGCGTCGATTCCAATCAGATTTGCAGGATTGTGCAGCGGCGCCAGTTCGTTACACGCCTCTATTTTTTTCAACACCGCATCGGTAACCTGAACCGATTGTGAGAAGTATTCGCCGCCATGCACTACCCGATGTCCGACAGCGTCAACTTCTGACATATCGGAAATGACGCCGACGGATTTATCCGTCAGGAAATCTATGACAGCGCTTATCGCCTCGTGATGCGTAGGCATGGCTGTTGTCTTAACCATCTTTTCTCCGCCGGAAGGCGTATAGGAAATGCTGCTTTCCTCCATGCCGATACGCTCGCATAATCCTTTTGCAAGCACCTTCTCGCTCTCAGAATCAATCAGTTGGAATTTTAAAGACGAACTGCCGCAGTTAATAACTAATATTTCCATAATAATTTTACAGTGATTTTTTAATCCTTCACCGTACTCCTTTCTAATCCATTATGCGATTTGCGCCTGAACCGCCGTAATTGCCACAACGCCGACAATATCTTTTGCGCTGCAGCCGCGCGACAAATCATTGATTGGCTTTGCAATTCCCTGACAAAGCGGGCCATAAGCTTCTGCCTGTCCAAGTCTCTGCAATAATTTATAACCGATATTTCCTGCGTCCAAATCAGGGAATACCAAGACATTTGCTTTTCCGGCCACCGGACTTCCCGGCGCCTTGAATTCAGCAATTTCAGGTACGAGCGCCGCATCTGTCTGCAATTCCCCGTCCACGAGATATTGCGGATATTCTTTTTTAGCCAGTCTGGTGGCTTCAACGACTTTGGATACATCTGCATGAGCCGCGCTTCCGTATGAAGAATGGGAAAGCATCGCAACTCTTGCCTTTTCTCCTACGAGATATTCAAAAGATTCCGCGCTGCTTGCCGCAATATCAGCAAGCTGCTCCGGCGTTGGATTCTGATTTAAACCGCAGTCACCCATAACAAAAACTCCGTTCGAGCCCATTTCTTTATTCGGCACACAGATTAGGAAAAAGGCGGATACCAGTTTGCTGCCCGGTTTCGTCTTTACAATCTGCAGCGATGGCCTCAATGTATTGGCTGAGGAATGGCACGCTCCGGAAACCACGCCGTCCGCATCGCCGTTTTTGACCATCATGCAGGCAAAATACATATGATCGCTGATTAACATGGCGTACGCCTGCTTTTCAGTCATTCCCTTTGCTTTTCTTAATTGATAAAACTGCTCGGCATATTGTTTTAGTTTATCTGACTTACGGGGATTGATTACGCACAAGCCCTCCAAATCATAGTCTGCGCCGTATTTGTCAAATTCTTCCTCGGTCGCAAGTATGATAATATCAGCAAAATCTTCCTTTAAAATCTGTTGCGCCGCTTCATAAGTACGCCTGTCCATACCCTCCGGCAATACAATTGTTTTTCTGCTGGCTCTGGCCTTTTCTTTCAGTTCATCAATAAAATTCATAATACACCTCACCTTGATTTATTCACTATTCCTATCATACTCCATGTTGATTTTCACAGCAAGTAGATATTTTCATATATATTTGTAAAAAAAGTAAATTGCGTACATAAAAATCCTATGCAAAACATGAGTGGGAAGTAAAATTACATGCTATTTTGTGTAAATGGGTGAATTCTGCATGTAAAAATCCTATGAAAAATGTGAGTGGGAAACAAAATTACATGCTTTTTTGTGTAAATGAGTGAATTTTGCATGTAAAAATCCCATGTAAAACATGAGCTGGAAACAAAATTACATGCTTTTTTCTGTAAATGAGTGAATTTTGCATGTAAAAATCCCATGAAAAATATGAGTGGGAAACAAAATTACATGCTTTTTTCTGTAAATGGGTGAATTCTACATATAAAAATCCTATAAAAAGTATGAGTGGAAAATAAAATTACATGCTTTTGTGTGTAAATGAGTGAATTTTGCATGTAAAAATCCCATGAAAAGTCTGAGCGGGAAATAAAATTACATGTATTTTTGCTTAAAAATGTAAAAAATACATGTAAAAGCCCTCCGCAGAGTATGCAAGCCGGACAAAATTACATGCAGACCGGACGAAATTACATGCAAGCCAAACGAAATCACATGGAAATTTGCAACTTCAATCTAATAATGTTAAAATATCGCTGAAAAACGTAAATTCAGATATGATAAATCCCCCTATTATTTAGGAGTTCTTTTATGAAAACAGTTGGAATTATTGCCGAACTGAACCCGTTTCACAACGGTCATCAGTATATTATTGAAAAGGCAAAACAGATTACAAAAGCTGATAATGTCATTATTTTGTGCAGCGGAAATTATGTGCAGCGCGGTGCTCCCGCGATTATCAATAAATATGAACGGGCAAAAATGGCGTTGAAAAACGGAGCGGACGCAGTTTTTGAACTGCCGGTAGTTTATGCGACGGCATCTGCCGAGTTGTTTGCCAGAGCTTCTGTCGCATTTTTTGACCGGCTGAACTGCGTTGATTATTTGTGTTTTGGCTGTGAAGCCGACGATATGAAACTGTTGTCCACTGTGACAAAAATTCTTTATGAGGAGCCGCCGACATACCGGCAGTATTTATCTTCTGCCACAGAATCCGGTTTATCCTTTCCGAAAGCGCGTCAGTATGCCGTAATTGAATATTGCAGAGAGACCGGTATCTCAGATCCGCTTTCCGTTGAATTGCTGTTATCCGCGCCAAATAATATTTTAGCCATTGAATATCTCAAAGCGCTCAAGTATTTTCATTCTAAAATTCAGCCGTTGGCTGTCCGCCGTCAGGGGGCCGGATATCATTCTTTGGATACCAATGCCCGATTTGCTTCCGCCACTGCCATCAGACGCGAAATTGAGCAGAATTCCTATCAGGAAATCAACGCCCATATTCCCGCTAACTGCCACAACGCGCTTGAAGCGGCTGACAAGGTGTTTTGGAAGGATTTCAATCTGCTTTTGGGCGAACGTCTGATACGCCGTAATGATTTTTCTGATATTTTTGGAATCAATGAAGATTTGTCCAACCGGATTGAACGCACAAAATTCCAATATATAACGGTCAGCGATTATCTGGAACTTCTTCATTCAAAAAATTATACCTATTCAGCGATTTCCCGCGCGCTGCTTCATCTGTGTCTGGGAATAAAACAACAGCTGGTTGACGAATTTATCGGAAACGGATACCATTTTTACGCGCGGTTGCTGGGCTTTCGCAAAGAGTCCGGCATTTTATCGGAAATCAAGGAAAAAAGTTCGATTCCGCTGATTAGCAAACTCTCGGCTTTTTATCATCAATGCGATGAATCCGCGAGAAAAATGCTCGACCTCTGTATCGGCTGCGATCACCTTTACCGGCTGATTGTAACAGATAAAACCGGCAGGCATCTTCCGAACGAATTTGAAAATCAGATTATTATTCAATAGAGATTAGAGTGTCAGAAAGGTGCTTTTCACCAACCAAACACAAGTATGTAATGCTTCAAATCAGCTTGCAGACACACATGCCTGTGTCGTATAGCCCCGAAAGGGGTTTTGATACCTGAATCTCAACAGCAATAAAAAAAGAAACAGCGCAGCAATAAAGTACTGCTGCTGTTTCTTTTTTGTTAGTTTTTAAAACTGTGAATTGGCGCCGGAATTCTTCCCGTACGGCTTACAAACCGCTCGCAGGAGAAATTATTTACCGGCATAACCGGCGCATATCCAAGCAGTCCGCCAAATTCGACGGTTTCTCCCACTCCTTTTCCGATAACCGGAATAATTCTCACAGCGGTAGTCTTTTGATTTACCATGCCAATCGCAGCTTCGTCTGCAATAATTCCCGCAATCGTCGTCGCTTTGGTATCGCCCGGAATGGCAATCATATCAAGTCCGACGGAGCACACACAGGTCATCGCCTCCAATTTTTCCAGCGTGAGCGCCCCTTCTTTTACAGCGTCAATCATTCCCTGATCCTCGCTGACCGGAATAAATGCGCCGCTCAGTCCGCCCACATATGAAGACGCCATCACGCCGCCTTTTTTCACCTGATCATTCAGCATGGCGAGCGCTGCGGTAGTTCCCGGCGCACCGGCGCGTTCCAAACCGATTTCCTCTAAAATATCTGCCACGCTGTCGCCAATCGCAGGGGTTGGCGCAAGAGATAAATCAATAATGCCAAACGGAATGTCTAACCGCTTTGACGCCTCTTTGGCTACCAGTTGTCCTACCCTTGTGATTTTAAACGCCGTCTTTTTAATTGTATCGCAGAGCACCTCAAAGTTTTCCCCGCGTACTTTTTTTAACGCATGTCGTACTACGCCCGGGCCGGATACGCCGACATTGATAATGGCGTCGGCTTCGGATACTCCATGAAATGCGCCGGCCATAAACGGATTGTCGTCCGGCGCGTTACAGAATACTACGAGTTTTGCGCAGCCGAGAGAATCCTGCTCTTTTGTCATCTCAGCGGTCTGTTTTACGATTTCTCCCATCAGGCGGACGGCGTCCATGTTAATCCCTGTTTTTGTTGAACCCACATTGACAGAGCTGCAGACTCTTTCCGTCACAGCGAGGGCTTTTGGAATTGAGCGGATCAGATTTTCCTCTGCGGCCGTCATTCCTTTATTGACAATCGCCGAATAACCGCCCAAAAAATTGACGCCGACTTCCTTTGCCACCCGATCTAACGTCTGCGCGATTGTAACAAAATCCTCCGGACTTTTACATGCGCTGGCTCCCACAAAAGCAATCGGTGTGACTGAAATTCTTTTATTTACAATCGGAATCCCGTATTCTTTGGAAATATCCTCACCGGTCTGTACCAGTTTTCCGGCAAGTTTTTTAATCTTCTGATAAATATTCTGATTGAGCGTATCCAAATCATCGCTGATACAGTCTAACAGACTGATTCCCAAAGTAATTGTACGGACATCAAGATTGTAATTATCAATCATTTTGTTTGTTTCTATCACTTCAAATTTATTGATCATGATACCCTCCAGTTAAATACGGTGCATACTGTTAAAAATATCTTCATGCTGCATTCTGATGCTGACGCCGATTTCTTCGCCAATCCGGTTGAGACCGTCTGCCAGTTCATTCACCGGCTTTGTCGCCCCATTACAATCGACAATCATCATCATATTAAAGTATCCCTGCACTATCGTCTGGGAAATATCCATAATATTTAC
>CANRMF010000002.1 GCA_947631665.1 uncultured Lachnospiraceae bacterium
TCCGTTCATATTCTTCCCTGATTGTAGCAGAAAACTTATCGTTTGGGAATAGTCCTTCTATACATTGAAAAAACTCACAATGAAATTTTAGTGCTTAAAAAAACTCCTGTAATGCCTGTACTTTTTCAACATCAATCTGATATTTTTGCGCAATCTGTTCTACAGACTTTCCACTCTTTAAATCCCGAAGAACGGCAATGCTGTTTTCGTAACCGGCATTGAGTCCTTTCTTACGACCTTTTGCTTCCCCTTCTGCGAGTCCTTCTTCACGACCTTTCGCCTCACCTTCCGCGAGACCTTCTTGCTTCCCTGCCTGAAACTGTTCCTTCAGCGCCATTTCCAGTGTCATATACTCTCGCCTCCATTCCCTGCTTTCCTTAATCCGTTCATATTCTTCCCTGATTGTAGCAGAAAATTCGTCATCTGGGAATAGTCCGTTTACACATTTTAGAAAAGTTTTCAGTTCTTCGCTGACATTCCCCTCAGTTCCTTTGGTGTTTAAAACAATCATTGTTGTCCGGTCTCCGTATTCGAGCCCGTCAATTTCCTTGCACCGGTATGTAAACGTGTAGCGGTACTGGTTTCTCCCGTACAGGTCATAGGTGCAGATGAAAATAATATAACTTCTGCATAACTTTTCATAGTCCTGTCCTTTTTCGAGCAGGTCAAGGTCAATTAAGTCCCTGTAATACCTGCCTCTCTTTGGAAGGTCTCCTGTCTGGGAGTTCTGCATTTCGACATTGTAAACCTCGTCCTCCCCTTTAATGTAAACATCGAGCCGGATTCCTTTGGCGTCGTGGCGGATTGCAATGTTCTTTTCGTATTCGGGATATTCAATTTTCACGACTTCTTTGCCTAAGATTTCTCCCAAAATCTTTTTACATAATTTCTCATTCATCATGAATTTCTGGAAGATGAAGTTGTCAGCAAGTGTCAGTTCCTCCCAGCGTTTGATTTCCGGTTTTTCAAAGTAATTCTTTTCCATACATAATTCCTCCGTTTCCAATTTTTAATCCAAACCGCAGACCGGAACTTTCCGGACGGAAAGATTTCATTTGTTGTACTTTCCTGCCAGAAAAGTTTTTGTCGGTTTATGGAAGATATTATACAGAAAAAAATGAAAAAAAGTGCGTTAATGTACTGAACCATGTTTTTTTCGTCCTGAACCTGCAAAAATATCATAAAACATCACATAAACCGGCTAAAACTGCAAGTTCAGGACGGAAAAGTCAGTGAAAATACCGGTGGCAATATTGTTTATAAAGTATTATAATGATTTTATAGGCAGGGGAAGACACCCATAAGAAAAAACAGAATGCTTATAAAATTTACAGCAAAGGGGAGGATACCCATCGAAAAACCCCAACCTTTATTAAAATATATCCTTGAACAAATGGATAAGATTGTATCTCAAACAGATTATTTGCTGAAAACGATAGAAAGTCTAGAAAAATCGTCTGTGGGTGCAGGCCCTGTAGATGACGAATCGTGTCGCTTGAAAATAGAATCGTTAGGAAATGTTGTAGCATGTAGAGAAACAACGAATCAGCAGCTTTTGAGATTATATGAAAAGATGTATGATGATTTGAAAGAAAGTACACCGGAAAAAGTAAAAAGTCTTTTTGAAAAAATGACAGACTTTCTGAAATCATTAAATAAAGATGATTTTCCTGAAGAAACTTGGGAATGTATCAATGGAGCAGTACAGACTCAATTAGCATTCAACGCTGCAAGAGGTTGGTAAAGTGAATGAAGGGAGGCAGGCAAATATCTTTTTGAGGTATGCGCTTGCCTCTTTAATATTTTTTGGGAGGCTGAAAATGGAACAGTGGGACGCATATGATAAGAACTTTAATAAAATAAAAAACAGGATATTGATTAGAGGCGAACAAATTCCCGAAGGTTTCTTTCATCTTGTGTGTGAGATTTTAGTGAAACATAAAGATGGAACTTATCTTTTAATGCAGAGGGATTTTAACAAAGACCATTATGGAGGCATGTGGGAAGCAAGCGCCGGAGGCGCTGCCCTGTCAGGCGAAAGCCCAATGGAATGTGCCTTGAGGGAACTCAAAGAGGAGACGGGAATCACTGCATCAGAACTTGTTGAGGTTGGGAGAGTGATAAATGAGCATTATCATTCCCTTTATGTCGAATATCTATGCGAGACTGATTGCAGTAAAAATTCCGTTACATTACAATCGGGCGAAACAGTTGATTATCAATGGGTAACGGGAGAAGAATTAAACAATATGGGAGAAAAATTAGCAACAACCAGAATGTGGAAGTTTATAAAAATATAAAGTACAGAGTAATGATATGAAAAAAGAAATAATCGTAAGTGTAAAAGAACATTATGACAGACTAATAGATGAAAATAATGATCCTGTCCACGATTCCGCAAAATTGCAGGAGTATATGAATCAATGGGACGGAGAACCGTTTCTCAATGAATTAAAACTGACTGACGAAAAGACAGTTTTGGAAATCGGAATTGGAACGGGAAGGCTGGCGGCAAAAACAAGTCCTTTGTGTAAACATCTGGTTGGGATAGATATATCATCAAAAACAGTGGAACGTGCTCGGCAGAATTTGGACTCCTATACAAATATTGATTATATTTGTGCGGATTTTACCATGTATCAGTTTGCTGGAAAATTTGATGTAATTTACTCATCGCTTACATGGCTGCATATCAAAGATAAATATGCTTCCATGAGAAAAGTTGCACAAATTCTTAACCCTCATGGAAGGTTTGTTATTTCAATAGATAAGTCACAAAAAAGATATCTTGACTATGGAAACAGAAAAATAGAAGTATATCCTGATACATATCAAGGAATAAAAACAATGGCGCAAAAATGCGGACTTTCTTGCAAGAGATGTATTCAAACAGAGTTTGCATATATTTTCAGTTTTCAAAAACAAGGATAAATCAATAGGAAGGAACTAAAAATGAACAGAACAGAAACTGTCACTCTGACTAATATGTGTATGATTTATCAGGGCGATGAAAATTTAAGTGAATTTTATTATGAACAAAACTATGAAAACTGGAAGCCGGTATTAAAGTAACAAACAGTCCAAAACAGCAGATGTCAAAAAACCGCAATTTATATCAACGCTATAACTTTTGCATGTTGTATACTAATACCGAGGTGTTCAGTGATGATAGATAGAAAATCTCTCCAAAAGGTGTTGGATTATATTGAAGAAAATCTGTATGAGGACTTAAATCTGGATATGCTCGCCTCTATTGCCGGCTATTCCAAGTATCATTTTCTGCGGGTGTTTAAGGAAGCATTATACATGACGCCTGCGGAGTATATCCGCAAGAGAAGAATTACAGAAAGCGCGCGGGATATTGCGGAGACAGACGAGCCGTTGTCAGAGATTGGATATAAGCATGGTTTTAATTCAAAAGAAAATTTCACGCGGGCATTCAAGTCCGAGCATCATATTCTGCCTTCCGATTACAGAGTAGTTGACAGTAGTCTGAAACTACTCCATAAAAGCAGACTAAATCAGAAGGAGTTGGAATTAGAACCGGATATTATTGAATTGAAATCCTTTTGTGCGACAGTTTATCAAAGCGATGAGGACGACCATACAAGATTTTGGAATAAATATAATTGTGGAGGTTTTTCAAAAAAACTGTCCGGTGGCAGTATACAGCCTGATTACGGATTTTCCATATGGAATTATGAAAAGAACAAACTTGATTACTACATCGGTATTCTGTCAGAATATGCGCATGGAGACTTGACGGGTACAATTAGACTCAAAATAGAGGGCGGTCTGTATGCGGTGTTTGATACGCCGAAAGCAGATAAGTATACCTTTGTCAACACCATACACAAAACATGGGATTATATTTATCGCATATGGATTCCTCAAAGTCCATATATCAATGTGGGCGACTGCGACTTTGAAACTTATCGGGAGGAAAGCCGACAGTTTTCAGAGAAGATATTCATTCATATTAAAAAGAAATCATAAGACAGGAGGAATAACAAACATGGCAGAAATTACAAAAGTCTACCGGGAAGAAATTCCGGCGATGAGATTTATTGGTAAAAAGTATCATGATTATAGCGGCTGGGGCGAATGGTTTGCAAACGGCTGGTTCGATGTCGTGGAAAACAGCATGGGCGGCGTAGAAAAGATTTTGGAAGTATGGGAAAACGGCGACGGTTACGTTGGATTGGAATGTAGGAAAGAAGGAGAACTTGATACATACTGGATTGGTATGTTTACGCCGGAAAATACAAAAGTGCCGGAAGGTTTTGACTACATTGATTTTCCAAAGTCAGCGCTGGGCGTCTGCTGGATTTATGGAAAAGAAGAAGACGTGCATGGAGGTATCGGTCATTGCCGTCAGGAAATCCAAAATGCGGGTATGGAAATCAGCACCGATGAAAAAGGAATGGAAGTGTCTTTTGAAAACGGAATATGTCCGCGGTTTACAACTCCTGATGAGAAAGGAAATGTGATTTTAGACTATTGTTATTTTGTGAAATAGCAGGCAGTTTTCGGAAGAAAACGTTACAAATATTTTATAAAACAGGGACAAAAAAAAGGAACTTCTCAGGAAGTTCTTTTTTTCATAAATTTTTATAGTCAAGCGGCGAAAAATATGGTACGATATGCCAAACAAAAGTGATATTAACAGAATATTGTTTTGATTTTAAACACACGAAAGGGCGTTATTATGAAAAGAAAAGCAGGAATTTGTCTGATTGTCTTTTGCATGATTTTCGGTATTGTCAATGTGGCAGCGCAGGGACAGATTACACTCAAAACGGACAGAAACAGGGCAGACTTCGGAGAAGGGGTAAGCGTGTCGGTTGACTTGAGCAGAGAAAATCCAAATCTATATGTTTATACAGCCAGACTCAGTTATGACAAAGAGGTTTTTGAGGAGATTTCAAAAGACAGTTTTGAAGATTTAGGAAACTGGTCTGATATTACATATCATGGAAATAGCGGCAGGTTTGTACTGATTAGAAAATCAGGAAAAGAAATTTTTGAAAAAGACCGGCCGGGTCAGTTACGGATAAAATTCAAAGTGAAAGAAAAATCTAAGGCGGGGAGGACGTTGATATCAATCAACAGCATTACGGCCTCCGATGGAGAAAAAGATGTCGGGCTTGACAGCCAGTCCGCAGAGATTGAAATCATTCAAAACGGTCTGGGAAAAAACGAAAGCATTCCCATCAATGAACCGGCAGAGGTTTCTGATGAAAAACTATCCATAGAGGCAGCAAAAGATTCGCCGGTGCGGACAGCGCTTTTGTTTTTTCTGATAATTGCAGTCAGTATATTTGTGATTATGTTTGATATCCGAAGTGCAGGAAACAGAAAGAAAAAAGTCATTGCAACGGCAGTCGGTGTGGCAGTAGTCGCCATTCTTTTGATTCCGGCAGTAAAGAGTGTAGTCCCCAAAACGCAGGACATTGACCAGAATGGCATTGTGGATTACAGGGATACGCAGCAAATTATCAACTCTCTGTTGGAGAACGATTCACAGGACAAAACGGAGTTGAAAAAGAAAGACCTGAATTCTGACGGGGCAGTTACGGCAACGGATATTGCCCGCAGCCTTGATAACGTAAAAAATCAGGAATATCAGGGCAAAATTTCAGATAAATCATAATGAAAAGTGGAACATGAATCCGGTGTTCATATTTTAAAGTATCAATAAAACATGAAATTTCAGGAGGAAAAAAAGATGAGTCGAGTGAAAAGATTTTTGGCAGCCTTATTAACAGTAGTGCTTTTGGTAACAATGTTACCAATGACCCAGACAGATGTCTATGCTGCAAAGAAAATGAAACTGAACAAAAAGAAAATCACCCTGACCGTAGGTAAGAAAAAAACGCTCAAGGTTAAAAACAAGCCAAAGGGTGTAAAAGTAAAATGGAAATCAAAAAACAAAAAAATTGCAAAAGTTTCAAAGAAGGGCGTTGTCAGGGCAAAGAAAGCTGGCAAAACAACGATTATTGCAAAAGTAGGAAAAAAGAAATTAAAATGCAGAATTATTGTCAAATCAAAAAAGAAAGCGGCGGGATACCGACCGGAAAACACGTCCGTTCCGGAAACTGTAAAACCGGATAGCGGTACAAATACGAATTATACATCAAATGTAGCAGGCGGCTCCGTCGAATACAACCATACACCGAAAAAAGGTGAAAATGTTGTTTTCAATTTGAATATCACCGTCAGTCCGGTTACCGGCGTGGCCGCTGTGATTTCCGGTGGAAAAACATATTCCGCAGAACATATCAGTGGAAATGATTACCGGATATCTATTCCTGCGCCAATGACTGCCGGAAAGCAGGATATTGTCATTACGGGAATTGTTCTGGACAACGGAAAGCAGATTCAGACAGAGTACAAAGCCACTGTCGATGTCTTAAAAGATGCGCCGGTTGTCAGCGATATTGCAATTGATACGGAAAAAGAAACGCCGGAGTTGTCCTATGAGATTGCAGATAAAGACGGAGCGTTTCAGGACGGAATCATAACGATTACTGATGAAAACGGAAACGTTGCATATGAATCTAAAAAAATCGAAAGCGGAACGAATACAGTTTCTCTTGAGGATTTAAAACCGGATAAAAAATATACGGCAAAGGTCGCTGTCAACTATGATTTAGACAGTGATGTTTTTGGCGCGCCGCAAGACCACAGGGGCACTCTGGAAAAATCAAAGGAATTTAAACTAGACGCAAAGTATGGTTTTGAGGGCGGAAATTGGAACATTACACAAAAGGTTACAAAATCGCAGAAGTTATACGTGACGTTTGAGAATACATACGCCTCCTATTATGATGTGGAATCCGTATTTGTTTCCGGAAAACAGTACAAAGCAGTCAAAGAGGAAAACACTTACCGGACAGAAATTGAAAAGGGCAAAAAGGGGGAAAAGAATACTGTTATCGTACAAAAAGTTGTGTTGGCAAACGGCAAGGAATATGAAGTCAATCAGGAATTGGAATATTTCTATCTGAAGGACGCGCCGACACTGGGAAATGATTTTACGGTGCAGCGCAATGAGTCTAAGTTAAAAGTAATGCTGGATATCCATGATGAGGAAAAAACCATACAGCAGGTCAAAGTATATCTGACGGATCAGGAGGGATATGTAGTTACCGAAAAAGACATGGAATCGGGCAGCGATTTTGTAGAATTTGAAATCAATCAGTCCGGAAATTATAAGATTGAGGTCGAATACACTTATGATTTGGGCGATGAAGTTTTGCTAAAGGATACAAAGCAGTATGAGCAGGTTATCAACGAACCGGCAAGCGTGGATATTGTTCATTGGAATGTTACTGACCATGCCGGAGAGGAAATTTCCCATGTGGAAAAAGGGCAGCCGTTGAAGGCAAGTTTTTCTGTTGACACCAATGTCAATGAAAAAATAGTGTCCGTTATTGCAAACTCTGTCAGACTTCCTGTGGAAGCAAAGGAGAGAGGGCTTTACACCGTTTTATTTAATGCGCCTGAGAAAGCCGGAAGAAAGAGCATTGAAATTACCGGCGTTGAATTTGAAAAGAGCGGAGAAATCGAGGCTTCCTACACCTTTGAACTGGAAGTCTTAAAGGCTGCGCCTTTGGCAACTGTGGAAAATGCGGCTGCCGGCGAAGATTGCAAAAAGATGACGGCAGACTTTTCCCTTACAGACGAAGACGAGGTCACGACTGCTCTGTATGCGAGATTATTCAGTCCGCAGGGGAAAATGCTTGAAGAAAAAGCGATAGAAAAAGATGCGCAGTCAGTGTTTTTTGAAGCTGCTGATAACGCAGTTTTTACAGCAGGGGAATACAGGATAGAAATTGGCGCAGATTATGAGCGTGGAGACGGGAAAACCCACAATCAAAAGGAAACGATTGGAACCGGAACGGCGCGGATTTTAACAAAAGCAGATATCACGAATGCTGTTGTTAAAAATTATTATGTTAAGCGGGGAGAAGCAGTTGAGATTGAATATACGGTTTCTTCTAATAATGAAGCCGCTCTTTCCGGCATTACCATAAACAATGTTTATTATCCGGCAACAGAAAATGAAAATCATACGTACACTGTATCTGTGACTGCGCAGAGCGATGCGTCCTGCGGCGTAAATACAGTGACTCCGCACAGCGTCATGTACGGAGAGGAAACCGTTATTCTGGGCAGCTCTCAATCTGCAGAGTATTATATTCTGAAAGCAGAGCCGGCGATTGAAAACTACGCCTTCAATGATAAACTGAGCGAACAGACGATTACGTTTGATTTCGTAAATAAAGAAAAAGCACTTGTCAAAGACGCGCGCATTGTCATCAGGCAGGGAGAAACAGAAAAAATCAGTCAGGAAATTACCTCGGGAAACAATACCGTTGCGCTTGGTTCTCTTGAAAATGGAACATATACGGTAGAATTTACCGGAACCTATGAGCTTGACGATAACGAAGACGGGCAGAATGTTTATCAGATAGCGGATTTGTTCGGTCAAAAACAGATACAGGTCGTTTCTGATTATCATGCAAGCATAAGCGTCAATGACGTGAAAGTCAATAAAAATGAAAAGCAGGCGGTAATCACGTTTACCGGTACAAACGCTGTGGGACTTGATATAAAGTCCATTATCGCAGACGATCAGACATATGAGGTAAGCCGGCAGGCAGAAGCGGATACATACAAGGCGGGGATTTCCTATGAAAATGAGTCGTATCGGAAAATAACAGTTACAGATGTTATCTTAGACGGAGATATCCGGGTTCATTTGAAGGAAGCGCAGAACTTTGAAATTTTCAAGGCAGCTCCGTCTGTGAGCGCAGTGGGAACAAGTGTCGATGAGAATAAAGTGACTGTGAAGCTCCAAGTGCATGACGAAGCCGAAATTATGGAAAATGCAAAGGCGGTATTAAAAGATGCGCAGGGAAATCAGATTGGAACGCCGCAGAGTGTTTCGCGCGACACGACAGAGGTCACTTTTGCAAATGTAAACAAAGCAGGAAAATATACGGTAGAAATTCTGGCAGACTACGACAGAGTGGACGGCGAACTTCATGAGCAGGAAAAAATCAATGCAGAAGACATTGAAGTTGTGGTAAATATTCAGGCAGAAATTTCTAAAATCCTGTTACCAAAAACGTATGCAGATAAAAAAGAGACGGTTACAGTCACCTATATGATTTATGATAATACAGACGAACTAATTACCGGACTGGTCATCAGCGACGGCATTGCGGAAAATAATTATCTTGCAATATGTGATGGCGATGATTGCAGCATACATCTTATCATGCCTGAACTTGATGGGAAAAAGACATATACCGTAACCAAAGTATTGTACGGAACGAAACAGGTAGTACCGTCAGGAGAAAATCTGACGGTTTCCATTGACGTGCTGAAAACGGCACCGGTAATTAAAGATTATAAAGTAAATGCAAATCAGGATATTCCGACGATTTCATTTTATGTGGAAAATCCAGATCATGTAACGATAAAGGCAAAAGCACTTGTCAAAGATGAAACCGGTGATACAGTGCTTACCGCAGAGGAAAATATTGCCGATGGAGAAAACGTTATTAAACTCAGCGGACTGGACAATAACCGGATATATCATTTTGCACTGGAAGGAACTTATATTCTGGATAATGGCAGCGACAGCCGGTATGAATACAATATCGGTCAAATTTTTCCGGAAAAGAGATTTCAATTTGACACGCATACGGAGATAACAGACTGTACAATCTCAAACCCGTATGTGGAAAAGGGCGGAAAAGTAGAAATGGTCTATACCGTCGAGGACAATACAGAAATTCCATTATCCTATATTGTGATTAACGGAAAACGACACGAGGTTTTAAAACTTCAAGACGGAACATATCAGGTGACTTATACAGCAAAAGAGGACTGCGGTATTGAAATGTTGAATACCAGTGCGCTTGGATATGACAATAATGAATTTGAGGTAGAAAGGACAGACCGGATAGAAGTTTTGAAACAGAAGCCTGAGATTTCTGCCGGATACAGCGTAGTCAATCATTACAGGGAAAAATCCATCGAATTTACTTTTGATGTGGAAGACCCGGATCAGGCGGTTAAAAACAACAAAGTGTATGCGCTGCTTTGCAATGCGCAAAACAATGAGGAAATAAAGCGCGTCGAAGTGGCTGCAAAGAGCGGTCAGTCCGTAACCTTTACAGAGGTGTCTGTGGGAGTCTCTTATAATATTGCGGTTATTGCAGACTATGACCTTGATACAGACGCGCTCAATGAAACGACAAAGAAAAATGAAAATCTTGCAGAAAATTCAAAACTTTTTGAAACCGATGCAGAACTGTTGAAAAATAAACTTGAAGTGAGCGATTTTGCAGTAAATACGATTGGAAAAAAGCCGACAGTTTCCTTTACAATGTCAGATGATGACGGAAGTTTTGTAAGTGGTAATCTGATTATCACAAACAAAAAAACGAAAGCAGTGTCAAAGGTTGCGCTTGAGGGCGGACAGACTACTTATGAACTGGAGCTGCCACCGTTTGTAAAACATAAGATTGAACTACAGATTACTTATGATTTGGACGATGAACCTGACAATCACAAACATTCCAAAGAAGAAATTTTCGGAATGGCAGATGATGTGGAATTTATCGGGGACTATCATCTTACATTCAGCGACCTGACTGTAAAGAGTGTCAATAAAGAAGAATCTAAAGCAGTATTGCAGTTTAAGTCAGACAATGTGTCTGATTATGGAGTACTGCAGGTGCAGGTAGGGGAAAACAAGTATGATGCGCAGCCGGTAGAGGGCGAGGAAAATATCTATACATTTGAATACGAGATTTCTCCGGAGCAGTTTGGCACAAGAACAACAATCACAGTAGATGCCGTCATTTTGGCAAATGGAGGAATTGTCAAACCGGAGAGTACATCTTCCGTAACAATCTTTAAGCAGGCTCCAAAGGCAACGGAAATCACTTTAAAGAATATCAATGAAAATCAGATTGATGTGGAATTTGAAGTGACAGACGAGGAGAAAACGCTGACAAGACTGTATGCGGTATTGCAGGACGAAAACGGCGTCAAAGTGACTGAAAAAGAATTTGAACCAGATGTCAGAAAAGTTTCCTTTGAAAATGTGACTGCAAAGAAATATCAGGTGGAAATTCAGGGAGATTACGATTTGGCAGACGGAGAAAGGCATGTGCAGCAGTCGCTTAAAACAAGTGAATTGATAACAATTTCTCCTGCTGTGCGGATTAAAACGACGGATATTTCCAAAAAGTATCCGAAAAAAGGCGAAACGATTGACATTACCTATGAGATTTTCTCCAACACAATGCTTGATGTTTCTAAGGTAGTGATTAAAGATATTGAGTACAGCGTTACCAAAGAAAAAGGAGAAAACTATAAGATATCATATCAGGCGCCGGATAATGCGGGATATGATGAAATTAAAGTAACGAAAGTTATTTTTGCGAATAACGATTTTGCCGACATATCTGATAATCCGCATATCGATGAAATTGATGTACTGAAAACAGAACCGGCGATTGTAGGATTTTCATCTTCAGATGATTTAGCAAAAGAGATGGTAATGTTTAAGTTTGAGGTATATGATCCTGATAATGCCATGACCTCCGGAAAAGCGGTTGTGGGAAATCAGGAACAGACGGTAATACAAAATTCAAACAGCATTCTGTTTCAGGTGACGCCGGATATAGAGCATACCATAACCATCAACGTGGAGTATGATTTGGATTCCAACCGGCTGACAGGCGAAGATGAGAGCAATCATAAAGCAACGCTTGTTAAAACGGAGAAATTTACCCTGTTATCCGATTATGAACTTCGTATCACTGACCTGAAAACTTATAAAAAGGAAAGCGGGGAAGAAACAAAATTCTTTGCGAAAAATGAACCGATACAACTGAGATTTCACTGTACAAACAAGACAGAACTCACGCCGTCAGAAGTACGGGTAAACGACTTGGAAGACGTTTCTACAGAGGGCGAATGGTTCCCGGTAAACACCGTTTATAAAGACGACGGTTCGGTGGATTATTACTATGTGGAAATTGACGGAAAGAATGAGCCGGGAGCGGAAACAATTGAACTCTATGATGTGAAGCTGAGCAGTGGAAAGGTGGTTAACAAAACTGCGTTCAAGGGGACAGCGCCGTCTGCGGATATTGATATTTTAAAAGATAAACCAGAGATCAGCGGAATTACTGTGACAAATAATGAGTCCAGCGTGACCGTATCCTTTGATGTGACGGACCCTGATTCTGCGCTGCTTGACAGTTATGTTAAGATTGTTGAGGATTCCCTCAATAGAAATATCTTTAAAACGACCATCAGAACAGGCAGAAATGAGTACACGATAGATTTAAAACCGGCTGTTAAATATACTTTGACCATTGAGAGAAATTATAACCTAGACAGTCTGACAGATGATGAATTGAATACAAAGCATGAAGTAATTGAAACCAGACCAATTGAAATTACAAAGAAGGAAGAACCAAACTTCATAGCAAGAAATCTAAGTGTGCCGAAACGGGTTCCAAACGGACAGAAGGTCGAGCTGACTTTTGAAAACAGAGTGCTGTCTTATACAGATGTCAGTGCGATTACGATTGACGGACAGGAGCATACGGTAACGAAAGATGACAGCAATGTCTACCATCTCGAACTTGATCCGGGAAAAGAGGGCGTTCATACCATTCATGTCGGAAATGTCAAAATGGGAGAAAAAGAGTTTAAGATTAACCGGAACCTGACCTATACGCATGAATTTATTATTCCGACAGCAGAAACACTGACAGATGAAATTAAAGAAGATGTGGAAAACAATCTGGCAACAATTGATTATAAAATTACCGATCCGCATCATTCAATTAAGTCGCTGACAGCATATATGAGAAACAGCGCAGGGGTTGTTGCCGCTACGAAAGAAATTGAAATCGGCAAAGACAGCCTCAGTATGCCTCTGATTAAATCTTACAGATATCTGATTGATTTAAAGGCGGAATATGATGTCGGAGATGGCAAAACCTATGAGACAGTAAACTTATTTACAAAAGAAAAGAGTTCTGAAGCAAGAGTTTCCATTGTCAGTGAGAGTATCAATAAAGAATTTGCCGACAAGGGCGAAAATGTTGCCATTACTTACAAAATCAATACAAACTTTGAGCAGGATTTAAGAAAAGTATTTATCGGCGAGACCGGTTACAGTGCTACCAAACTTGAGGAAGCAGATACCTATGAAATCACTGTGCCTGCGCCAAAAGCAGCCGGCGTATTCAAACAGGAAGTAACCCAGATGCAGGTAGGAAACAATAACTATGAAGTGAAAGATCCGAATCCTGTTGCGATTAAAGTGTTTAGAGATAAGCCGACGCTGACGCATTTTATTATTGATGAGCAGAACAATCAGTTGTCATTTAAGCTGAATGATGATGACGGGGCGCTGACGGAAAATGCAGTCTTTACCATTACGGATAATTCCGGAAAGAGCACAACGCAAATGCTCACGCATGGAGGAGGCGACTATACTTTTGAATTAAATAAAATAGGCTTAATCAATCTGAATCAGCAGTATCATGCAAAAGTCAATGTAACATACGACCTGAATCCGGAGCGTGGAAACCAAAGCCGGCAAAATATTATGAGTGTTTCTGCGGAGGAAACAGAGAGTGAGGCAGAGACGGAAACGCCGCAGGTTACCAAAGCAACGGAAGACATTTACGAGAGGGATATTCAGCTTACAGGGCTTATTGATTACAATTTCCACTTTGAAGATGTGGGCGGATATTATATATTCAGCATGAATACGGCAAAGAACGATCTTGACGTCCTTTTCAAATGTACGAATGATTCCGTCTACAAACCGGCGAAAGTCATTGTCGATGGAAAGGAATATCCGGTTAAAGCGAGAAAACTGGAAAATCAATATCAGGTATTAAATTACAGACCGGCAAGTTATGATCAGGAAGAACTGCACTATGAGAAAGTGATTTTGGAAAACGGAATGGCATTTGACACGCCGGCGAGTGTTCCGATTATGGTACTGCGTGAGGATCAGAAGTTTGACATTACCGGAGTGGAAGAAGATATCGAGGAGCAGAAAATCAGATTTCGCTTTAATCTGGACGACAAAGATGGAAAAGTCGTTTCAGATCTGCGGTTTGTTTTGAAAAATTCACAGGGGCAGTTGATAGAGTCTGTCAATGTGCCGGTTACGGAAAAGATGGTTGAATTTAAGATTCCGAATCCGCCGACTGCAAAATATCAGTTGACGGTTTATGGAGACCTCTTTATATACTCCGGCTGGAATGATAAGGATCAGGTATTGTTCTCCGGCGAATATGACTCTAAGGTCAATACTTCCATTCTTGGAAGTACATTTTCGACGCGTTATCCGAAGAAAGGCGAAACGATTGCGATTGACTACATTATCAGCAGTACAAAAGTCGTTCTTGTCGATCCGGACGACCATGAAAATCTGGCGAAAGCAGTCAACATTACAACGATGGTAATTAACGGCAGAGAATATGACGTACAGCACGTGGAAGGAGAAAAATACCGAGTTTACTATACGGCAGCAGAAGACGACGGTCTCGAAAACATTGCGGTTTCACAAATTAACTTCAGCAACGAGACTTCGGAAACCTTCCATCGGACGGATACGATAGAAGTCATCAAAGAGGAACCGTCTATTACAAATTATCAGACAGTCAATCATCTGGAAGAAAATAAAGTGACCTTTAAATTCCATTTCTCTGATCCGGACAACGCGCTGGATTCTAATCCGGTTTACGCGCTTGTCGACGGAGAAAGAAAGGAAATTCATGAAGGGGATAATGAACTCGAATTTCCGGCAAAATTGGATACGCTGTCCAAATTTGAAGTCAAAGCGACTTATGATTTGGATACGGATCAATTAAATGATGACGACGGCGATGAAAATTCTTATACGGATTATACAATTTTTGAAAAACCGTTTATACTGACCGGTTTCTACAATGTTGACTTCACAGACGTTGAAACGTATAAGGCAAACGGCGAGAAAACAAACTATTTTGAAAAAGGTGAAAATATCAAAGTATCGTTTGATTTTTCCGCAGTAGAAGGTCTGTCACCGGAAAAAATAACGGTTGACGGCGCAGAGTATGCTTTGGAGAAAGACCCGCTGACAGGAAAATATTCCGTAAATATCAAAGGATATGATACAGCAGGGCCGGTTGATGCATCGATTGATTCCATTACTTTGGACAGTGGAAATACCGTTGTGCTCAACAATAAAAAATTCTCTTTTGAGATATTAAAAGATGTCGTTCGGGTAGACAGTATGAAGTATATGTTTGATGGAAACAATCAGGATAAACTTCATCTGGATATTGCAGTCAGCGATGCGGATTACTCCAGCAAGAAACTGGAACTGTCAGTAAAAGATGAGTACGGTACGGTAATCAAGACGAGCAAAAACCTGCTTGAAGCGGGCAGCAATGACGTTACCTTTGACAAGACGAGTGCAGAAAAATATTTTATTACGGTTTATTCCGATTATGACAGGGATTCCAATAAGGACGACGGAATTAACAGTTATGAGAACGAGAAAGTTTACAAAGAAGTAGCGACTATCAATAACCGCTACATTGAGATGAAGGACGTTGTCGATATTCAGTTATACCGCTACGGCGACACCGGAAGTGTGGAAAAAGTAGACAGCTTATCGGTTGAAAATCTGGACGTTCTTGAAAACTGCATTGTCAAAGTGACGATGAGGGATATGCCTCAGTTCTTCAGCAAAATTACAAGTTACCGCGAAGAAGAAGGCAAACTGAAACTTGTGCTGGAATACAGCGACGCTATGGTTTACACAGGAACAGAGTTAAAGCCGTTAGAGGTGACGCTTGATATCTTAGAGGATACGAGTTTCGGCTATGACGGTTCCTTCAAGTCCTTGCTGGAAAAGATGAGAGAGCACCCGGAAGATACTTTTGTTTTGGATAAGGATTATGATTTGTCAGACTATCCGACAAACACAGACGATTCCGAAGCAGTGATTGACTTTGACTTTAGAGGAACACTCGACGGAAAAGGACGTACCATCAGCAACCTGCATAAGCCGTTATTTAAAACACTGAAAAATGCGACAGTTGAAAACCTTGTATTTAAGGGAATTACTTATTCAAAACCGGAGAATAAATCCGTCGTAACAAAATACGGTTCCGGTGCTACAATTTCCAATGTCCATATCGACGGCGTTGGATTTAACGGCGGCGAAGGCAGCAAGAATGGAAATTCAGCATTTGCGTTTGAACTCAAAGACCGTTCCGTTGTCCAAAACTGCAGCGCTGTCAATATCAGTTTTGTCGGATATTATCTGAGTCAGGTCAATGCCGGCGCAGTTTCTTATCTGTACAATTCTACGATTAAAAACTGTTATGTACAGGGTAAAATCGTGCATGGCTGGCACTTTAACGGCGGACTGGTAGGTATTGCAGACCAAAAGGCGGAGATATCCAACAATATTGTCAATATGTCTGTTTCGCCATCATATGATTTGAGTTATGGTGGAAATGCAGGAGTGGTATCGGCTTCTAACGGCGCGACGCTGAAAAATAATTTAAGTCTGGTAAGCAACGGCACCAGTCTGGCAACGATTTACAGTCCGAACAGCACCATATCGGAGCAGTCCGAAAATAATTATCATTTGAAGGAATCAAATTCCACGAAAAATACAGGAAAAGGCGTCGGTGAAATTGCAAAAGATGAAATTAATCAGGCATTTTTTGAAAAACTGCACTTTGACAAAGCGATTTGGAATTTGGAAAACACTTCTTTTGAACAACTGCCGACCTTAAAGGGCTTGAGCGCATCATTTGACGACGGTGGATATCAGCCGAAAAATGCAGAAGTCTATATCCCGGATTTCAACAGGATTTATCACCTGACAAATTATAATCCGAACAAAGAAGTGATTTATCACAATATGTATAAACTGATGCCGTTTTATGACGCGAAGGAAATTTTGACTGACGGTAATAAAATTGATGAGAATAATTATCTGAATCAGCATTTAATTGACTATGTGCTTCCATACGATAAAAATGGCGCGCTTGTGTCCGTTCTCACGACAAAAAATTACAGAAGTCTGGCAAAAATCAGCGTGGTCTTTGAAAACGGTGAAGAAAAGGAATACGAGGTTGATTTTGACGACTATTATGGCAATATTGCTTCTTACATGATTCCTGAGTTGAATGTCGGATATAATTTCAGCAAATTTATTTTAAATGAAGACGCTGAAATTATCGACGAACTGGTGGAAACAGCGTCAAAATACACTTATGAAAAGGATTTGGATCCGCTCACTTCAGCAGAAGACGGCAGATTGTACAAAGAGCACTTTGAAAATGTGACGAAAAATGAAATGAAAGATTTCGTGGAAAAGATGCTGGTAAACACCGGATATGTGCCGACCTTTGAAAATGATGTGCTGGACAATTTAATCAGGCAGAACATTATTGACAATGGAAAATTAAAGCAGATGCTTTATGCGTACAACTATTTTACATACTGGTATGACTTTAGCATGGACGGTGTAAACGTGGGCGAATCCATGATGTTTTACGGTTCGGAAATGTTTGACGACAGAATGACTTTGCTGGCGTTGTCAGATGAATTGGTTCAGGGCACCAACGCTGCGACCAATGGAACCGGAAGCTTTTACAGCAGCACGATTGCAAAATATACGGGCCTCTCTAATTTGGGAGAATTTTTGGACTATTATGTTACGGCGCTGACAACATATACCGACGGAGACGACTGGTTTAGAGACCATTGGCATGGCGGCATTTATGAGTCCGTAAAAATCAATAATGACAAGGCGTATTATAAACTTTGGGAGCATCTGAAACGAAGCGGCGCCGCACAGAATAATTTCCTGCCGTTGTTTACGGTGCCGGAAAATTCCATGTATGTCATCACGTGTCCGACACAGATTTTCTATGGTTCATTGAGAATTTATATCAAGAACCCTGACGATCCGGAACAGATGAAGACTTTCCGGGAAGGAAAACTGGAGACCTTTATGCAGCAGGTGAAAAACTTCTATCAGTTTGCAAGCGATTATGTCGGAGAGGAATACTTAAATCCGTTTGTTGACCAGCAGTATGATATGAGAACTACATACAATGATGTCGGTACTGTATACAACAATCCGAGAACAACAAAAGAGCCGTATCATAAATACTTTGCAGAGGCGGTCAATAAATGGCCGGCATCAAATGGTACAGGTGCTTACGCTACGGGCTCGGAAGTATTCTGGAATGTAATCCAGCTTATCAACGGATTTAATGTGGCAACGCATGAAACGCTGCACAATCAGGACAGCAAAATCTTTTTGAAAGGATTTGGACGACGCGGCGGGCCGGAAGATTATACCGCAGGAAATCTCCAGCAGTATTACAATGATGGGTGGATTAGTCCGAACGTTATGGTTGACTTTCCGGATACACAGCAGATTACGCAGAACTTTACTTATGAGCGAATTGATACGAATGATGAGTTGAAAGACTTCTATGCGAAGTTAATCGACTTAAATGATTTCCTTGACTATATTGAAGCGCAGGCATTCTTTACACTGACTGATGAGGAAAAGGCAAAAACCGCTGTTCGTGTATATTACCCGAATCTGGCTAATAAATCAGAGGAGGAGCAGAAGAAAGGCGACAGTACGGTAGCGTATGAACCGTTGACAGAGCAGAAGGTAAAATCCATGAAACTCGAGACAATGGCTGATTTGTGGGATCAGCAGATTATGCTCAAACCGAATGTTAAGGACACTGTTATCCAGACGCCGGGTGGTTCTACAGATTCCCTTTACAATATCCGCTGGTATCAGCCGCATGGAGACGACGGACGTGGAGACGCGCAGAGCTTCAAATGGCTGGCATGGGAAATGGCAGGTATTGGAGGGTATTATGATGGCTATATGGCATATTTCAGCCAGAGTTATATCGGATACAAGAAAAATCAGCCTGACCTGAAAACAACAGATTTAATCGCCCTGAGATATATTACCAAGAAAGAAGACATTACTTTTAGGGAATATAAACTTGACCGCTACAAAAAAATGGAGAAGCATTACAATGATGAAGGTATTTACATTGATGTAAAAGAAGTTTATCAGGCGTATATCAATGCGTTAAAGAACGATGCAAAGCGGGGCGACAGAAAACTTACGGAAAGTACGGCTGTCAAGAAGAAATACTATTTACAGGCAAAGAAAGAGACAGGAGATCTGAGAAAGAGTATTTTTGATAAAAAAGAAGGGACGCCGGAAACAGAAACCGGACAGCAGGCAGACGAAAATTAAACCGATATTTCAATACTGAAAATTTAAGAGCAAAAATAGGAGCGCGCTGTAATGGTGCGCTCTTATTTTGTCGACAAATATGTGGAATAAAAGACGAAGGTTTACAATCTATGTTTTCATATGTTATAATTATGTCAGTTTTTAGTGGACGTGAAAATAAGGGGGATTGATTTAGAAAAACGCTTTAAAGTTTTTTGTTTAATTCTGGTTCGGGATAATAAAAAAGACTCAAATATAAAATTTAAGTCTTTTTATCATATGCAACAAGCATGCCTTTCGGCGATTTCGGATAAATCCTTATTTGAACTCACCTTGTAAATTACACCACTAATTTAACATCAAATTAAATATGTGTCAATACATATCAGAAAAAAATTCATGGAGGAAATGCAAATGAAATACTATTTAGGACTTGATATGGGGACTTCATCTGTAGGTTGGGCTGTCACTGATGAAAAATACAATCTTATCAGAAAAAAAGGAAAAGATTTATGGGGCGTTCGATTATTTAGTGAGGCAAAGACTGCCGCAGATCGGAGAAGTCATAGAGTATCAAGGAGGCGCCTGCAAAGAGAAAAGGCAAGGATTGGCTATTTAAAGGAACTTTTTGAAGAGCAAATCAATCAATGCGATGCGGGATTTTTTCAAAGACTCGAAGACAGTAAATATTTTGAAACAGATAAAGTGGTGCATCAGCCTTTTTCGCTGTTCGCAGATACAGGATATACGGATCAACAGTATTATCAGGATTATCCGACAATTTTTCATTTGAGAAATGAACTGCTTCATTCCAAAGAACCTCATGATGTAAGACTTGTTTTTCTGGCAATTTTAAATATGTATAAACATCGTGGACATTTTTTGAATGCAAGTTTAGGAGAAAACGGAACACAGGATATTAACGTTTTATGTCAGTCATTAAGTGAAAAATTATCATTGGTATGGGAAAAAACAAATCTCAACGATTTAAATGCAGATGGCAGGCTGATACAAATTCTCTCTTCTAAAGAGTATTCTAGCAGTAGAAAACACGAAAAACTGCTTGAAGAATTACAACTTGACAAAAAAGCCGACAAAAAAGAAGCAGAGTTGTTAAAGTTAATATGTGGATTAACTGCTACGATTGCAAATATATTTGTCACTGAAAGTTTTGAAGATGAAAATAAGAAATTTAAGATTTCATTTAAAGATGGAAATTTTGATGAAAAGTGCGGACAAGTTGAAGCAATGCTGAGTCCGGAATCCTATGAGGTTTTCTTGACCTTAAAAGAAATTTATGATGCTAGTGTTTTGGCAAACATTATGCAGGGTGAAGGTAAAACCTATCAGTATTTATCTGAGGCAAGAGTTGACTTGTATGAAAAGCATCAAAAAGATTTGATTGTATTGAAACGGGTATATAAAAAATATGCGCCTGAAAAGTATGATGCGATGTTTCGGACTATGGAAGAAAACAATTACAGTGCTTATGTCGGCTCGGTAAATTCCGGAAGAAAGCAGGAACGAAGAGGAGCAAAAGCACCGGACTTTTTTAAGAATGTGGAAAAAGCAGTCGGCGATATGCCGGAAGATGAAGATACCGGATATATTTTACAGGAATTGGAGAAAGATGCTTTTCTTCCAAAGCAGCTTACTTCTGCAAACGGCGTAATTCCGAATCAGGTACATAAAGCAGAACTGAAAAAGATTTTGGAAAATGCGGAGAATTATCTGCCATTTTTAAAAGAAACAGATGAAACAGGGCTCTCTGTCAGTGAAAAAATTGTTCAGATGTTTGCGTTTCAAATTCCTTATTATGTTGGGCCACTGCGCAATAATGGGCAAGGCAACGCATGGTCTGTGAGAAAGGAAGCCGGAAGAGTTTTCCCATGGAATTTTGAACAGAAAATAGACACAAAAGAATCCGCTGAAAGATTTATCAGCAAGATGGTGAAACGTTGTACTTATTTAACAGGGGAAAATGTTCTGCCGAAAAACTCTCTTTTGTATGAAAAATTTATGGTATTGAATGAATTGAACAATTTAAAAATAAATGGTGAAGATGTCCCGGTTTCTCTAAAACAAGATATTTATAATCATCTGTTTAAAAAAGGAAAAAAAGTAACTGCAAAAAAACTGATAGAGTATTTGAAAAAGAATGCACATGTAGAAAATCAGGCAGAGATAGAAATTACGGGAATTGATGGTGATTTTACAAACACACTGTCAAATTATGCAAAATTTACGGCAGTTTTCAATACGGAGACTCTTACCTTTGAACAGGAAAAAATGGCAGAAAATATTATTTTCTGGTCTACGGTTTATGGGGATTCCAAATCTTTTCTGAAGGAGAGGATTCAGGAAACCTATGGAGATGTTTTATCCAAAGAACAGATTAAAAAAATCATGGGGTATAAATTTAAGGACTGGGGCAGATTGTCAAAAGCTTTTTTGGAGATTGCAGGAGCAGATACGGAAACCGGAGAAGTTTTATCCATTATACAAAGAATGTGGAACGAAAATTATAATCTGATGGAGCTGCTCAGCAACCGGTTTACATATAGAGATGAAGTCGAAAAGCAGGCAAGCGCAATAGAAAAAACATTGTCAGAGGTTGAATATGAAGATTTAGAAGATTTATATCTGTCTTCACCGGTAAAGAGAATGATCTGGCAGACCATTAAAATTCTGAAAGAATTGGAAAAGGTATTAGGAGAAGAGCCTGCGAAAATCTTTGTTGAGATGGCAAGAGATGTCAATGCAGAAAAAAAGAGAACAGACAGCAGAAAAAAGAAGTTTTCTGAATTATATAAAGGCTGTAAAGATGATGGAATTAACTGGAGTAAAGAAATTGCCGATACAGAAGAATATAAGTTCAGAAGTAAAAAGTTATATCTGTATTATACGCAAAAAGGAAAATGTATGTATACAGGTGACCGGATAGAATTATCTGACTTGTTTAATGATAATCTGTACGACCTTGACCATATTTATCCGAGACATTTTGTCAAAGATGACAGTCTGGAAAACAATCTTGTACTTGTAAAAAGAGAAATGAATGCTCATAAGAGTGATAACTATCCAATCGAGTCTTCTATTAGAAATACTATGCATGGCTGGTGGAAGACCTTAAAAGACGGAAAATTCATTACAGAAGAAAAGTATAAAAGGTTAATGAGAAATGAAGAATTTACAGATGATGAAAAAGCTGCCTTTATCAGCAGACAGATTGTGGAAACAAGACAGGGGACAAAAGCCATTACCGGTCTGTTTGAACAGACATTTCATAATAGTGAAATTGTTTATGTAAAAGCCGGAAATGTAAGCGCATTCCGGCAGAAATATGACATTGTAAAATGCAGGAATGTCAATGATTATCATCATGCGCATGATGCGTACTTAAATATTGTGGTCGGAAATACTTATCATGTTAAATTTACAAAAAATCCCATTGCCTTTATTAGAGAATACCGCAGAGATGCCAAAAAGAATCCGTATCATATGTATGAAATATTTGATCACACAGTACAGAGAAACGGCGAGGTCGCTTGGAATACGGAAAACAATGAGAGTATCCGGATTGTAAAAAAAGCGCTTAACACAGGCAGACCATTAGTTACCCGAATGAACTATGAAGAACATGGAAAGCTTGCTGACGAAAACGTATGCAGTGCAAAAAAGGTGCAAAGTAGTAAATATGCAGAGAACTATATTCCTGTGAAAGCCTCAGACAGCAGATTATCTGATACATGTAAATATGGAGGATATACGGACTGTAAAGTTTCGTATTTCTTTTTGGTGGAATATACAAAAAAAGGAAAAAGAGTCCGCAGTCTGGAAGCGATACCTTTGTACAGAAAAGAGCAACTAAATACTACGGAGAAAATAGAAGAATACTGCAGGGCATTTTTAGGATATGAAGAACCGATAATCAAACTAAAAAAAATAAAGAAGTATTCTCTGATTAAAGTAAATGGATTTTATCTCTATCTGACCGCAAAAACTGAAAATCGGTTGGAAGTTACGAATGCGGTGGAATTAAGGTTAGACTATGAACAGATGTGTTATATCAAAGCAATTACGGGTGCTTTGGATAAAAAAATAACAGAGGAACAGTTAGAGCAGAGCAAAGATATTAGCAAAGAACGGAATATTCTATTGTATAACACTCTCAAAGAAAAACATCAGCGGACAATTTATAAAAGACGGCCAAATCCGGTTGGAGATAAGTTGGAAGAATGGCAGGAAGCGTTTAAAGAACTGTCAGTTAGCAATCAGATATATGTACTTCTGCAGATATTACAGTTATCCCAGCAGACAAATAAAGGCGCAGATTTAAGGTTAATTGGCGGAAAAAAAGCAACAGGAACAACAAAAATAAGTAAAGTAATTTCCAGAAATTCAGAATTTAAGTTAGTGAATCAGTCCATTACAGGTTTTTACCAAAATCCAATTGACCTGTTGCCATCAAAGAACCAAGAGAAAACGAAGTCAACTGCAGGTCTTTATCAAAATGAGATTGACCTGCTGACGATATGAGCTGGAGAACGGTTGTAATATCAAAAAATGCCAAATTGGATTATCAGATGGGGTATCTTGTGGTCAGAGGGCAGGATACCAAGAAAATCTATTTAAATGAAATAGGAATTTTAATCATAGAGAGCACTGCTGTTTCGCTTACAGCTTATCTGCTCAGCGAGTTGGTAAAGAAAAAGATTAAAGTCATTTTCTGTGATGAAAAAAGGAATCCGAGTTCCGAACTGTTACCGTATTATGGAAGCCATGATACCAGTATTAAGATAAAAAGGCAGACAGATTGGGATAAAGATGTAAAATCAATGGTCTGGACGGAAGTCGTTACCGAAAAAATACGACGGCAGGCAGGTTTACTGCAAAAACTGCAAAAGCCGGAAGCGGAAATGCTGTATTCCTATATTGATGAAATAGAGTTTGGAGATGTTACAAATCGTGAAGGACATGCAGCAAAAGTATATTTTAATGCCCTATTTGGGAAAAAGTTTACCAGAACGGAAGAATGTCCTGTCAATGCTGCATTAAATTACGGATATAGTTTGATTTTATCTGCTTTTAACAGAGAGATTGTTGCAAATGGGTATCTAACCCAGATTGGGTTATTTCATGACAATATGTTTAATCAGTTTAATCTGGCTTCTGATTTAATGGAACCTTTTCGTCCATTGACAGATGAAAAGGTGTATTATTTAAAACCTGAAAAGTTTGAAACAGATGAAAAACATATGATGCTGGGACTTCTGAATGAGGAGGTATTAATTGCAGGAAAGAGGGAATATTTTCTTAATGCAGTTAAACTTTATGTAAAAAGCGTGTTTGATGCACTAAATGAAAAAGATTCTTCCCTGATTCGGTTTTATACAAATGAGTTATAGATATATGAGAGTAATTGTGATGTTTGATTTACCGGTGGTAACAGACAGCGACCGCCGTGAATATACGCAGTTTAGAAAATATTTAATCAAGAATGGCTTTCTTATGATGCAGGAAAGTATTTATTGTAAGCTGGCACAAAACATGACTATAGCGGATTCGATTGTAGAGAATGTAAGAAAACATAAACCAAATAGAGGCTTGGTGCAGGCAATGAAAATTACGGAAAAACAGTTTTCAAAAATTGAATATATTGTAGGTGAAGTTTCAAAGGAAGTGCTGGATAGTGATGAGAGGCTTGTAATTTTATGAAGTTGGTAAATGGAAAATATAGTTTGATTATAAATATGCAGGAAAATATGGCAGATATGTTAGTGCTTGAAAATGAAGCGGTGATGGCAGAATTTGTGGAACAATTATATTTTCAGTCATTCGGGCAGGAAGGAGACTTTGTATTATCTGACAATGATGAAGTGCTGGAAATTCACAAAACACTTGAAATCATCATAAATCCATTTGCGCTTGATTTTAATAATAAAAAAATACTAAAAAAACTTTATTCGGAGTTGAGTGGCATTGGAAATGAACTTCTTATGGAGAAGAATAGTTTGAACTCACAAATTTGTCATTTACTTGAAACTTTGATTAGTCGAGCTTCTTATAATGATATTTCTTATCAGAAAGATTATGAATGGGTAGATTTATTTAAATTTTATGGAATTAAAATCGAGCCATATTGTGATACTTTGTCACAAAAAATAATTGAGTATATTAAACTGACATCTCAGTTACAGTTAAATAAGATTCTCTGCTTTGTTAATCTGAAACAATATTTAAACAAATCTGAACTTCAGAATTTGTATCAGATGGCTTTTTATAGTAAAATACAATTATTACTGATTGAATCTTATGAAAAAGAACAACTGGATAATGAAAACGTCTATATTATTGATAAAGATAGATGTTTAATTATAAAATAGAGCTTTTTATGATTTCGCCATTGTCGAATGGGTAGGTTCGGTGATAATCTCATTTGAGGTTTGAGAACCTTGTAAATTATGAAGAGTGTAAAACCGATGGGAGAAATCTTCCTCGCAAGAGAAGCGTTTGAGAACCTTGTAAATTATGAAGAGTGTAAAACTTCATTCCTTGTTTAATCTCTGGAATCATGGTTTGAGAACCTTGTAAATTATGAAGAGTGTAAAACTAATCTTTGTTGGTCAACAAAGAAAGCATAGTTTGAGAACCTTGTAAATTATGAAGAGTGTAAAACAGCGCCTGCTCATAGGTGTCGGCAAAATACGTTTGAGAACCTTGTAAATTATGAAGAGTGTAAAACTTTTGTTTCTGCTAAAGAAATAGCACCATTGTTTGAGAACCTTGTAAATTATGAAGAGTGTAAAACAGTATGAATCATCATACAGCATTGACGATTGTTTGAGAACCTTGTAAATTATGAAGAGTGTAAAACAGTAGCTGCACCACTATAGCCTGCAGTAGCGTTTGAGAACCTTGTAAATTATGAAGAGTGTAAAACTGGATAAATTGTGGTGTCTGCCACATAACCGTTTGAGAACCTTGTAAATTATGAAGAGTGTAAAACTGCAAGGTGTTCCTTGTCAATCGGAACAGGGTTTGAGAACCTTGTAAATTATGAAGAGTGTAAAACCATGTCGCACGATTTTAGAAAACATAAAATGTTTGAGAACCTTGTAAATTATGAAGAGTGTAAAACAATACCAACAAATAAAAAAAGCGGCTCCAAGTTTGAGAACCTTGTAAATTATGAAGAGTGTAAAACCCGTATGAAGCTTTTAACAGGAAGATAGATGTTTGAGAACCTTGTAAATTATGAAGAGTGTAAAACTTTTGTCAGAATTTAGCATACTTACAGGCAGTTTGAGAACCTTGTAAATTATGAAGAGTGTAAAACGCAAGAATAATTATAAATCAAGCAAAGTAAGTTTGAGAACCTTGTAAATTATGAAGAGTGTAAAACCGGCATGATTAAGCGGTCACCTTTAATTTTGTTTGAGAACCTTGTAAATTATGAAGAGTGTAAAACTAAAATCTAACTTTCTTATCAATACTTGGGTTTGAGAACCTTGTAAATTATGAAGAGTGTAAAACTTTGGAGCATTTAAGCTGATACTTGGTGTATGTTTGAGAACCTTGTAAATTATGAAGAGTGTAAAACGCCTTAGAATCTACGGATAGAACAGAATAAGTTTGAGAACCTTGTAAATTATGAAGAGTGTAAAACGGTGTCTAAAGCGTAACCTCCACCATTATGGTTTGAGAACCTTGTAAATTATGAAGAGTGTAAAACTGCACCTTTTGATTTGCCCCGACTTTACAGGTTTGAGAACCTTGTAAATTATGAAGAGTGTAAAACTCATAGCGCCTCTTTTCTTCATTTTCCCGGGTTTGAGAACCTTGTAAATTATGAAGAGTGTAAAACCTGCTGAACTACATCACTTGCGTATATGTTGTTTGAGAACCTTGTAAATTATGAAGAGTGTAAAACGTGAAAATCATACCACTGTCTGATTTAAGGGTTTGAGAACCTTGTAAATTATGAAGAGTGTAAAACTTTGAACAGGAGTGTTTATGAATGAATGTCGTTTGAGAACCTTGTAAATTATGAAGAGTGTAAAACACCGGATAATTCCATCAATTTTGACTGCGAGTTTGAGAACCTTGTAAATTATGAAGAGTGTAAAACACTGTGCGCCACTCTGCGTCAACTCGTGTCGTTTGAGAACCTTGTAAATTATGAAGAGTGTAAAACATCAACGTATGACGTCTTACCACTTAACGGGTTTGAGAACCTTGTAAATTATGAAGAGTGTAAAACTACATTCCGACAATTACCGGATTTACGCCAGTTTGAGAACCTTGTAAATTATGAAGAGTGTAAAACCTGCTGAACTACGTCGCTTGCGTATATATTGTTTGAGAACCTTGTAAATTATGAAGAGTGTAAAACTAAAAAGAAAAAAATGGATTAAATGGCAGGTTTGAGAACCTTGTAAATTATGAAGAGTGTAAAACTACCTATATTGATATTACTATCAGGGAAGAGTTTGAGAACCTTGTAAATTATGAAGAGTGTAAAACTGTTAAAGTTGCAAAAAAAGCCGGTATCATGTTTGAGAACCTTGTAAATTATGAAGAGTGTAAAACTGTTCCTTTCGGTACTTCTTTGTAGTCACTGTTTGAGAACCTTGTAAATTATGAAGAGTGTAAAACCTTAACTATATCGTTGTAAGCAGCATTTCAGTTTGAGAGCCTTGCAAATTATAAAGAGTGTAAAACGGCTGGACGGGGAGAAAGAGAGGAATATCAGTTTGAGAGTTCCACATCTGACATCTTCGGTGCATGGCCCTTGGTTACTTCAAATTGCTTGCGGAGCAGATTGACCTGATTCTTTAAGTCGTCCCGTTCTTCCAGCAATACTCCATAGTCTTCCTCTGCGATATTCCTCATGGAAAACATTCGTCCCTCATTCTCGTCACCATCACTGAATTTTCCGTCGCCAGAATTTTTTTCTGTTTTTGAAAATTTACTATTGTCATTTTCGGAATTTCGTGATATATTGTCCTCAAGAGGAGAAGCAAGAGCGTTTCGGACGTCCGATCTAGGGGCTTGTACATCTAGAGCTTGCGTAACTCTTTTTTTTATGTATGTGGTAACTACCCATAATTTTTTATAATTATTATCTGCTGCGGTGACGACAACATAATGCACCCCATCAACCTTTTTACTCAGACTTACCATTTTAGCCGGCTTATCGTTCTTATCTCTGAACCACGATGAATACTCTGGTTCTCCAGTATCCTCATTTACTACTAACTTAGCATCATCATAATTTTCAATGACATATTTCATTCTTGCCACATCTTCAGATTTCGCCATTGTTGTATCATGTTCTCCATCGCTTCCATGCCTTCGATAAATGTGCTCATACGCACTCGTATTGATGTTGTTTGTATAGCCTTCAACATCAACTCCTGTCAGTTTTTTAAAATCTTGCGCCTGTCTGCTGTTAACCTGACTAATGTAGTTTCTCTTAAACGTCTTGTCACCGGCAACGACACTTTCATAATCTTTCTTAATCTTCGGATCTACGCTGTCTATATATTCCTGTATTTGAATCTGCTTATATCGTGGATACTGTCCCCGCTCCTTCAATGCTATATTCGTAGTATCTGCATTTTGGAATGTATCTTTGTCATTGTCCCTGATATCTGACAAAAATTTACTGTTGCTATTTTCAGAATTTTGGAATATACTATTATCAGAAGGAGCTACATTCTTCAGCACCTTCCCTTTTTGGGAATACCGCTGTTGGTAGCTTCTTCTTTCTTTGATATGTATTTTCTTTAGTTTCACTATATCATACAAAGTTTGAGAGCCTTGTAAATTATGAAGAATTTAGAACAATACGATTAAAAAACATCATGGATAATTGGTTTGAGAGCCTCACAAATTATAAAATTTGCAGAACTTTCAAAACAAGAAATGTGTAGGCAGACATGTTTCAAAGCAGTCAGTCTACAAAAATTATATTTTAAAACGATGCAGAAAGAAGTTATCTGATAGATTCGTTTAGTTACAACGATGCTACTGAGTGTTCAAGAAGATATAGTACAAACGTGGTAATGCCTGTCAGATGACTTCTTTAATTATGTTTCAATATGTAAAGTTAAAAACACCCTGATTTTGCCGAACCTTTTCGCTCAATTTGACACTTATATAGTGTAAATCGATTTACAGGAGGAAAAGATGAGCGGATATATTGATGAACAACTGATTGAAAATACCTATTTGTATTGTGTAAAGCGCATAGAGGACAGCGAAGCAGCCAAAGATCTGGCGCAGGATATTTTGCTGGAAGCAGTGCGCGCTATATCAGAGGGAAAAGAATTTTTCAATTTTCATTCATGGTACTGGAGAATGGCGCATAATAAATATGCGCGTTATATGGAACAGAAAAAAACTCCGGCGGTGCCGATAGAAATGGCGGTTGGTGTAATGGAAAACTCCCCTTTGCCGATTGATCAGATTATCAGTGAGGAACAGATTTCAAATCTTAATTATTCGCTGTCGCGCTTAGCCTCCTATCAACGGGAGATGGTAATTAGGTTTTATCTGAAAGAGCAGTCTGTCAGGCAGATTGCAGAAGAACTGAATCTTCCGGTGGGAACAGTAAAAAGAAGATTATTTGATGCAAAGAAAAAAGTAAAGGAGAGGTTTGAGTCTATGAAGAAAATAGGAATATCATCTTATGCGCCGGCAAAAGTCGACTGGTTTTGGGGTTATAGCTGTAAAAGTGCGTCAGGCATACTTGACACGCAGAAGATGGCGCAGCAGGTTTGTGTATTGTGTTATAAAAATCAAAAGGATATCAATGAACTTGCAGATGAAATGGGCGTTGCCCCGATTTATCTGGAACCGGTTCTGGAACAGATGGTCGGCGTGAATTTGCTGAAAATGCCGGCAAAAAACAGTTATCTTACGAATTTCTGCGTTTTTCCGGCGCGGGAATATATCAAAGCAGAAGCAGAAGCCTGTGAGGAATTTCAAAAGCATCACTACGGTAAAAAAATAACGGACATACTATATGGTTTGAAAGATAAAATCTTGTCCTTGGATTTTTATGGAAATGATTTTTCGTATGAGTATCTGATGTGGATTTTGTATGTGATTGCAGGATATCAGGTAGGAACGCAGGCAAATGCAGATTATCTGAAAAAATATCAGGGAAAGTATCGAAATGAAGCGGAACGGGAATATCGGATTACAATGCAGTATACGATGGCAGAGGAAAAAGAACCGCATTTTCCAGATACGATAAAAAAGGTCGTCTGGTCAAATATGCATCAGTTTTTTAAAAGCGCCCGTTATGGAAAATTGGAGTATGTGAATAATTATGCGTACGCGCCATTTCCTGCTGAGGGAACAGATTTTCAAAAGGGCAGGGATTTTTGGATTGACGGCAATAATATTTCTTTACTGCTGGAACTGACAGAAAACCGCAAAAAAAATCTGAATGTGTATGAAGAAGAAATTGCTGCCGGATTTATAAAGAAAGGGATTGTGGAAAAAAGCGGAGGCGGACTAAAAGTCATGGTGCCCGTTTTTTCCGAAGCCGTTTTTACAAAAATCAATGATATTGTAAAAGATGCTGTGCGCCGGTTGGCGGCGGAGTATGCAGAAGCGGTTTCTGAAAAAGTGGAAAAACGGCTGCTTCCATATGTACGCAAAGATTTAATGAGCAATTTTATTTACTGGGATATGAAGATGTTTCTCCAGCCGATTAGTTTTCTGTTCTATTATGGAATTTATGAATCCGGTAAACTTCAGATCCCAAAAGACTATGAAAAAAGCGCCGCCGGTCTTTACATTAAAAAAATTTCATAATGCCGATTTCATGTAAAATAATCCACAGATTTTTCACAAAGATTGGATATACTATAAAAAAAGTTTTTTATAGGAGGTGCGTTTATGAAAGAGAGAGTGGCATTGATTGCAGTATCAATACTGGTGGTGGGAATGTTTACAGGCTGTTCCGGGCAAAATCAGACAGCGCAGGAAGCCGCCAATCCGCAGACTGTTATTGTGACAGTACCGGTAACGGTTGCAGAACCGGCGACAGAGGCAAATCAGAATACAGAAAGTACCGCTGTGATTTCCGAAGACGAGAGCAAAGAGGCGTTCAGCCGCGAAGATGCGGTTGCGTTGGTGCTTGCAAGAGTGAACGGCGCAACAGAATCAGATGTGCAGATTCATCTGGATACCGATGATGGAAGAAGAATCTACGAGGGCTCTGTGATTTATAAGGTAATGGAGTATGATTTTGAAATTGACGCGCAGACAGGCGACATCATTGAGTGGGAAGCTGAATCTATTTACGATTAAAAAGGGAAGAACCTGTCATTCAAAAAAATATGTTGTAATGAATTGTAAAAAAGAAAAGATGTGATATAATTTCTAGCAGTGTAAAAAATCTATACAATATATTGAAACAGAGGAGTGAATAAAAATGAATATCGAACCCTATGAAAGACAGGTAAACTATTATGAAACGGATCAGATGGGCATTGTGCATCATACAAATTATTTCCGTTATTTTGAAGAAGCCAGAATGGATTTTATGCAGAAAATGAATTGCAGCGCTATGGATTTGGAGAAAAAGGGGATTATTATTCCTAATGTGGACGCATATGCAAGGTATTTGAAAATCCTTCATTTTGAAGACCGTTTCACCATTAAAATCACTCCCGCTTCATTTACAGGAATCAGAATGAAATTCGAGTATGAAGTCATCAAAGACGGCGAGGTTTATTGTACCGGATATACGACACACTGTTTTGTGGACAGTGACATGAAGCCGATAGCGCTGAAGTATTCTGATCCTGAAACTTATGAAAAACTGCTTGAAATTTTTGACGGTCAGATTAAGAAAGTAAAGAAAAAAGGTTGATGGCAACCTGTTTTCGCGTATAGTAGCGCAAAGTCGTGCCTGTTTAAGCGGGTAAGGGCGTTGTACCCTTGCCGACGGCGACAGGCATGACTTTTTTAAGATACTGTCTGATAAAATATAGAGATGCTCTTTTTTTACCAAATAAAAAAGAGCATTGCGGCATTGGGTGTTGCGATTCCGGTACTATGCTTCCGTCATTTGACTGCGGTTACCGGACTGATGTCCGCACTGCGCTTTTCGGACTTTTATGTATTATCTATATTATGTTTGGCGGCGCCAGAAGATTGGAACTCCTCCAGAACAAAAATTATGGCGCAAATCCCGAATACCAAAATTATTGTAAAAGCGTGCCGATTTTAATTCCACTGGTTCCGCTTTATAGTGTTTCAAAATATAAATGGCTGGTCGGCTGACAAAAGACAAGAAATTTTTCCCGATAGAAAAAGCGGTAGAAAAAATAATGGAAAAAATGGAAAAATTTTCATTTACAAACGAAAAGAATGTGCTAATATGAACAGGGAATTATTTTTATGACAAACTGTTTTGTCGGTTAATCTCAATATCATGGGAGACAGCGTCATGAGTCGGAAAAAGTTTTTTAAAAATGTAAAGAGAAAAGATATTATTATCGGATTGGTTGTGGCCATCGGCGTCTTTTTTGGCGTCAGTTACCTTTATATGCTCGGCAGTTATCATATCAATTTTTTACAGGGTACGACGATTAACGGAATTGATGTCAGCGGGCTGACGGTTGAAGAAGCGGAAACAAAGGTGAGAGAGGGCGAAGATCATTATATACTCACGCTGAAATTCCGCAATAATAAAACGGAGACAATTTACGGAAAAGATTTTGCGTTCCATTGTGTGAACCCGTACGATATCGAAAAACTTTTAGATGAGCAGAACAACCGGCTCTGGTTTATGAACACGCTTTTTAAGCAGAACAATGATTATACGATAGAGGCGGGATTTTCCGAGCAGCAGTTGAAGAAACAGTTAAATTCAATGCCTGCGCTGCAGAAAAAGAATATGGAAGCGCCAAAAGACGCTTTTCCTGTATATAAAGACGGCGCTTTTTCCATTCAGCCTGAGGTTTTGGGAACGACATTACAGGAAAAAAATGTTTATAACGCGGTGACCGAAGCGGTGAAAAAAAGTCAGGCTACCCTCGATATGGAAAGCGTCTATGACTCTCCGACAGTAAAAGCCGATGACAAAAACCTGACAGAACAAATTCCAAATCTCAATGATTTAGTGGCTACAAAGGTCACTTATCTTCTTCCTAATGGGAAAAAGAAGGTTTTAAACGGCACAATGCTTGTAAAGTGGTTGAAGAAAGATAAAAACGGCAGATACCGGAAGGATAAAAGCCTTTGGAATGAAAAAATAAAAAATTTTGTACATACGCTGGCAGAAGAAGTGGACACCACATATGAGGAGCGCACTTTCATAACGCACGCAGGGACAGAAATCACCCTTCCGGCAAGTCCGTATTACGGTTGGAAAATTGACGAGGAAAAAGAAGCGGAGCAGTTGGAAAAAGATTTAAAAACCAAAAAAGCGGAAAAGCGCGAGCCTGTTTACAGTAAACGTGAAGCGGCGGACATATCAGACAATTACGGGTTTGGACAGGACTACTGCGAGGTTGATTTGGGCGCACAGCATCTTTGGATTTATAAAAAAGGAAAAGTCGTTTTAGAAACAGACGTGGTATCCGGAAAAGATGACAGTGAACACAAAACGCCGGCGGGCGCGTTTACTGCTTATGATATGCAGCAGAATAAAATTCTGCGCGGCGAGCGCAAACCGAATGGGCAGTATGAATATGAAACGCCGACAAAATACTGGATACGTCTGACGGAACGGGGCGTAGGGCTGCATGACGCGCCTTGGAGAGGTTCTTTCGGAGGAAGCATCTGGAAGCGGGGCGGTTCGCATGGGTGTATTAACCTTCCTGCGGCTGCCGCAGCAAAAATTTATGAATTGATGTCTAACGGTACGCCGGTGATTGTTTATTATTAAAAATAGAAAAACTGTCAGCAGGAGGGATATTGATTTCCCATGCTGACAGTTTTTTCATTTAACACTGACTTCTTTGGCGCGGTTGATTTCTTCCCACAGCGCATCGTGAAATACCATTGCAAGCTCCTGCCAGTGTTTTCTTTGCCGCCGTTCGTCAATGAGCTGTTTCTTTAACGCTTCCAACTCATCTGAAATGGCAGACAAATCACTCATAACAAGCGTATTTCCTGTATCTTTCACCAAAACACCCCCATAGACCTGCTTTGCGCAGATATTATATCCGGAGCAAAACAGGATAGTTACCCGTACAATGTTATTATACTATCCTGCAGGAGTATTTTGGAAATTTCTTTAGGCAACATTTCGAGAAAAAATGTCAAAAAGTAGAACAATGTCGAATTTTAGTAATGTGTTGTAATGTGTTTTTACGTCTTTTGCACCGCGCAGACATTGATGGATAAAGGAAATATTTAACACCATTTTTTATCAAAATGTAGAGAAATATTTACAAATGTGGTACAATAACGAGGAAAATCCCGATGGCGCTTGCGCCAAAAGGGATTTGAGGAGTATCCCCCATCGAGGCGACAGCCGAGATGGTACAATAATGAGGAAAATCCCACGAGAACAGTTTATTTTTTATGCGCGATTTTAATAATTTTTAAAATAAATCAGTAGTTTGGAGGTCTTTATGGAAGAAAAAAATTTAGAAACGGCAGTAGAGGAAACTGCTGAAAAAATGGAAAATTTAGGTCAGGCATTGGAGGAGTCATATTCTTATATGGGAGACGGAGAGTATGATACGGACACGCTGCTTGCATGGGAAAAAATCAACCGTTACAAAGAGAGCGGGGAAATTCTTCCGGTTACAGTGTCCGGTATTGTCAATAAGGGAGTGATTGCGCTGGTCGAAGGCGTGCGCGGGTTTATTCCGGTCAGCAGGCTTGATATCAGCCACGTTGAGGATACCAATGACTGGCTCGGACGGGATATTCGCGTGCGGGTTATCGAAGCGGATATGGAAAAAGGAAAACTTGTTCTGTCTGCAAGGGAAATCCTGCGGGAAGAATCTGCGGCAGCGCGAAAAGCACAAAAGGAAATGGCCGCTTCAAAGATTGCTGTGGGTTCCATCGTTGAGGGCAGGGTAGAATCCCTTCAGCCATATGGAGCGTTTGTGGATTTAGGGGACGGCGTATCCGGTCTGGTGCATATTTCCCAAATATCCGTAAATCATATCAAATCTCCGAAAGAAGCGCTGGAAACAGGTCAGACGGTTCGCGCAAAAGTGATTAAAAATCAGGACGGAAAAATCAGCCTGAGTATCAGAGAATTACTCGAAGAACAGAGAGTTCAGGAGGAGCAGGAGATTAAAAATAATATTCCGAAAGTGGAAAGCATAGGAACTTCGCTGGGAGATTTGCTCAGCGGCATAAAGTTAAAATAGCAGACCAATCAGAAAAAGATGAGTTTAAAAAAGCTCATCTTTTTCTGTTATTACCGGAATACCTCTTTGTTTTAACAGAGTTGTAAAACAGCCGTCACCGTCAGTCAAAGTGCCCGAAAAAGTTCCATCGTATATTTTACCGCTGCCGCAGGAAGGACTTTTCGCTTTCAGGATTGCCCCTTCTATTTTCTGGCCTTTTTCTGCGGCGGTTTTTTCAGCGTATTCCATGCAGATGCGCGCGCCGCGTAAAAAATCTTCGGTCAGGTCTTTCCCGGAACGGTTGACAAGCCGTCCGTCTTTCCACTCTGCGGGATCGCGGGGCTGTGGAAGTTTTGCTGCGGATTCCGGACAGATGACTGCAAAATCATGCTCCCTGCAGAAAGCGGCTACTTTTTCATTCCGATTGTTCCCTCCGTCATATTTACAATTATACCCTAACAGACAACCACTGATTAAATACATTTCGTTCTCCTTTGTTTTTTTCTTTATTATAGCACAATGAAGCGGACGGTTTATAGTATTTTTTAAGGAAATATGATAAGATAAAAAACTGATGTGAAAAATTCAATTTTAACTCAAAAAGAAACGATATAATGTCAAAAAAATTAAGGGGACAGACCAATGAAAAAAGTATTTGCTGCAATATCCATTACAATCCTATTGTTTTTTGCCGGTTTCCATATGATTTCCACCATGACGCAGGCGCGTGAAAGCGGAATCGAACAGGAAGCAGGTTCTACGACAGACGGGGCCCAACAGCAGACACCGACCGGAGAGGAACAATCGACAGGGGAAGAAGCTTCCACTGAGGATTTCAGCGGGGAAACATCTACCGATGAAAGCACGCAGGAGAGTTCTTCGGAAGAAAGTACTGCAGAAACCACGACAGAGGAGCCTACGACGTTAGATTATGAAATTATCGACGGGGTATATAAAGTAAAAGAAAATGTACTGATTGCGTATTTGGGCAATCCAAAAGATAAAACAGTCACGACGCTTAAAATTCCGGCGTCGGTGAAAAAAATAGAGGAGTCTGTTTTTCAGGGTTGCAAATACATAAAAAAGGTCACTTTTGAAGCAGGAAGTCTGCTGACGACGATTGGAAAGTATGCTTTTAAGGGCTGTACGGCAATGAATTCCATCAGTCTGCCGACCGGATTAAAAAGTATCGGTTACCGCGCTTTCGGTTCCTGTACGTCGCTGGAAAGCCTTACCATTCCTGCAACGGTAACGCAGGGAAATATGATTTTCGGTACGGTTTCCAGTGTCACGACCGTAAAGTTTGCAGCGGAAACTACAACTGTTCCAAGTAAAATTTTAAAGGGAGCAGCCAGCGTAAAAAAGGTGACGCTAAAAAGCGGGATTACGTCAATCGGCAGTCAGGCGTTTTATGAATGCAGCGCATTGACGACGATTACGCTTCCAAAAGGAATTACGGTCATCGGAGAGTCGGCATTTTACGGCTGTTCCTCTCTGGCAGACCTGAAACTCCCTACGACGCTGAAGACACTTTCGGACTGCGCGTTTATGAACTGCACCGCTTTAAAGACATTAACCCTGTGGAGAAATATCATTGATATCCGTAACAATGTATTTCGCGGTGACAGCAAATTATTGTTGAGAGTTTACGCAAATACTTCCGGAAAAGCTTATGCCCGCCAGAATAATCTGAAGTGGCAGTTTACGGATTCTGAATTAAAACGTCAGGCGAAAAATCAGGATATTTATAATGCCTTTATGAAACTGGTCAGCAAAAGTAATGCAAAAAAATACCCGTATAAATATCTGAAAAACTATGTGCCGCAGGCGGTATGCGCTGTCGGAAAATACGTTGTGGTGTCCATGTATTATCCGGGACTGGCCAAACGCTCGATTTTGGTTCTTTATAACAAATCCACCGGAGCCTTTGCAAAAAAGATTATTCTGCCGTCGAGAGACCATGTCGGTTCTTTGGCAAACGTCAAGGGACGTCTGGTTGTCGGCTTAAATAATATTTCCGCCACTGATTATGTTGCGGTAATCAATTATGCCAAATTAAAAAAGGCAAAAAATAACAAAGTCATGCAGTACAGTTATAAGAGAAAAATTGCGGGGTATGCGGATTTTGCCACCTTTGACGGAACTTATTACTGGGCGGGGCGGAGCGCGGACATTTCCTATGCGTCCATGTACGGCTATAAGGTTAAAGTCAAAAAGAAGAAACTGGTTTTTACAAAAAAACACTCTTTCATTGTGCCGGCGAATACGCAGGGCGTAATTGCATTAAAAGGGAAAAACGGAAAACGGACTTTTGTATTTTCACAATCGTATGGACGGCTGCCAAGTTCAAAACTGATCCGGTATGTGACGAATGTCAATAAATCAACGCTGGGCAGTCCGAAGGCAACAAAAATGATTCCGTCCATGTCAGAAGGAATTTATCGGGATTCAAAAGGGTATCTGTACATCTGTTTTGAATCTGCGGCAAAATTATATTGCGGTAATGTGGATTACACTTCTGAAATTCAGATGAATAATGTTGGAAAAATAAAATACAGTAATTTTTCAAAATTAAGAAGCGAATAACGTCAGTTTGATTTGTCTGGAAACTTCAGCAATGAATTGGGAATTTGTCGGATATTTCTTTCCTTCCCTGACGAAGAAATGATAGTTTTTGGAAGTAGCAAGAGCGGAATTGTTGTCCCATGCGACACTGATGGCGTGCCGCAGCGATTTTTCTACCCGCTGAGGCGTGGATTGATGATATTTGGCGATTTCGGGATACAGGATTTTGGTGATTCCATCAAGGATATTTTCATCGGACAATACTTTTTTCACTGCTGTGTTCATATAACGGAAGCCTGAGAGACCGGAGGGAATTCCTAACTTAGAGAGGTGATTTGAAATTTTTATATCTAATTCGGAAGGTGTGCTTTGATAAGGCATGCCTTCATTTATTGTGGGACTGTTTTCGACGCGTATTTTTTTCGACAACCTGTATTCGTGTGGGCCAAGAGAAAAGGAAACTTCACTGTTTTCGGAAGTTATGATTTTATGAAATTCTCCGAAAAAGGTTAGAACGTTTTCATCAATTTGTACATCAATTTTTTTCATTATTCCTCCATAAAAGTAAAATTTTGTATTATTATGGAAAATAGCAAAGACAGGAGTGTAGAATAGAATAAAATAAAAAAGACAGTTCAGACAAATAAAATTCGACCGTTACATTTTAAGTCATAAGGGGGAACAAATAAAGATGATGAAAAAAGATAATTTTACAAAAAATACGAAAAAATGTATGTTGCACCAAGAGAATTACATGGTATCGTTTCGCAATAATGTGGAAACTTATGCGAAGGAAAAACACCTTACGGTACAGAAAATTTCTGAGATATCGGACATTCCGTATGCGACATTAAATACATTTCTTTATGGAAAAACCAATGACTGCAAACTGTCTACTGCCATAAAACTGGCGAGAGCCTTCGGAGTTTCCATAGACGAACTCGTGGACGCAAAAACAGTTACGGAAATGCAGATGATTGATTTAAAGCGTATGCGCGACTTCCCTCAGCGGATAAGGTATTTATTCCACTGGCTGATTGAGTATCATAGCAATCTCCTCCAGAAGAAGGACAGGAAAAAGCAGATCAGCGTTCTGATTCCGGAGATTAAAAACGGAACGGAAATGTTTTTCAGTTATCAGTATTATCTGGTGGATATTAGTGAGTGCAGCGATGAAATCAAAGCGAAAGCGTATATCGGCTTAAAACTGACGGGCGAAAATTATATGCCGAAGTATGTTTCCGGAGATATCCTTTTAATTGCCAATAACCGGATTGATGTGGCGGACGCAGATTACGTCATTATTTATTACGGGCGGATTTATCTGACCAAGAGGATTGAAAACAAGCCGAAAAGTTACAGTTTTCTCATTGAGGACGGCGGATTTCAGGTTGGGGAAGATGAGGTTGACGGAATTTTGGGATATGTTACGGGGATTGTATATCAGTAAGTTCAGAGAAATTTATGCGTTGTTTTTGAGAATATGTTTGATTTAATTTAAAAGGGTGCTATAATTCATATGGCGAATGGAAAGATACATAAAAAGATTTTGACGTTTGGGAGGAACTCATGAAGATAATAATTGTTGGGTGCGGAAATGTTGGTACAACGCTGACAGAGCAGCTCAGTGACGAAGGACATGACGTGACGGTCATTGATTCCAGAAAGGCAGTAGTGGAAAATGTGGTCAATACTTATGACGTGCTGGGAGTTACCGGAAACGGCACAAGCATCAATGTCCAGATGGAGGCAGGTGTGGAAAGCACCGACCTGCTGGTTGCCGTCACAGGTTATGACGAGATGAACCTTCTCTGCTGTCTGATTGCAAAGAGAGCAGGGGTACGTCACATTATTGCCAGAGTCAGCAATCCGATGTACAGCGAGGAAGTAAATTTCTTTAAAGAAGAACTGGGGCTTTCCATGATTATCAATCCACAGATGGCAGCCGCCGGAGAAATGGCAAAACTGCTGAAATTTCCGTCCGCTTTAAATATTGAACATTTTGAAAAGAGCAGGGTAGAACTGGTCAGTTATAAACTTGAAGAAAAAAATCCGATATGCCATAAACAGTTAAAGGAGCTGGGCGGCTTCTTACAGGGCAATATCCTGATTCCGATTGTGGAGCGCGGCGATCAGGTTATCGTACCGGACGGAGAATTTGTACTCGAACCGAAAGACGAAATTACTTTCTTTGGAACGACAAGAAGAATTATCGAATTTTTCAGAAAAATAGGTATTCAGACGACTGCCGTAAAGAACGTGATTATTGTCGGAGGAGGCAGAACCTCCATTTATCTGGCATATCAGTTGATTGATATGGGCATCAAAGTAAAGATTATTGAAAAAGACGTCAACAGGTGTGAGATGCTGATTGATATGCTGCCAAAGGCAATGGTAATTCATGGCGACGCTACGGATAAAGAACTTCTTGCGGAGGAGGGCATTGCAGAGGCAGAGGCGTTTGTGGCAAATACGAGCATGGACGAAGAAAATATCATGCTGGCGCTCTATGCCCAGAGTTTGTCCGATGTCAAAACCATTACAAAGGTGCATCGGATTTCTTATGATGAAATTATCGAAAAACTGGATTTGGGAAGTATCGTTTATCCGAAATATACGGCTGCGGAAAATATTTTAAAGTATGTTCGTGGAAAACGGAAAACAATTAACAGCAGTGATATTGAAACACTGTATCAGCTCAATGATAAGCGGGTTGAAGCGCTGGAATTTATTATTCGGGAAAACTGTCCGGTCATCGGCAGACCGCTTCAGGAGATTGCATGGAAGCCGGGCGTTATTATCGGGTGCATCAATCATAAAGGACACACGACGATTGCAAACGGACAGAGCGTGATACAGCAGGGAGACTCTGTGATTTTGATTACGACCATTACCGGAATGCGTAATATCGAAAACGCTTTGCAGTAGGAGGAACAAATGAACTATTCGATGATTCGATATATTTTGTCAAGCGTATTACAGTTTGAGGGCGCGTTTATGCTTTTACCGGTGCTTGTGGCTCTGGTGTATGGAGAAAAACAGGGGTTTGTTTATCTGTTGGTTGCCGTATGCTGTCTTGTGCTGGGCGGTCTTGGGCGGATTAAAAAAGCGAAAAGAGACGTGTTTTATTCTAAAGAAGGATTTGTTGCAGTTTCCCTGAGCTGGCTTCTGCTCAGTTTTGTGGGCGCTGTGCCGTTTGTTGTTACGGGAGAAATTCCGTTCTATCTGGACGCGCTGTTTGAAACCATTTCCGGATTTACCACGACCGGTTCCTCAATTCTGACGGACGTAGAAGTGTTGTCCCATGCGACTTTGTTCTGGCGCTCCTTTACGCACTGGATTGGAGGCATGGGCGTGCTGGTGTTTATTATGGCGGTACTGCCGCTTTCCGGAAGTTCGAGTCTGCATATGATGAAAGCGGAAAGTCCCGGGCCGGTTGTCGGCAAACTCGTGCCGAAACTCAAAAATACGGCGATGATTTTATACGGGATTTATGTGGTTATTACGGTGCTTGAAATTATTCTGCTGCTGATTACCGGCATGACGCCGTTTGAAGCGATGACCCTTACATTTGGTACGGTAGGTACCGGAGGTTTTGGAATCCTCAACAGCAGTATTGCGTCATACGGACTTGCCTCTCAGATTGTGATTACAGTCTTTATGCTGATATGCTCAATCAACTTCAGCGTTTATTATCTGCTTTTAATCCGCAAGCCGAAGGAAGCCCTTCGTAACGAGGAAATGCGTTACTATCTGGCGATTGTTCTGGTATCCGCGCTTGTGATAGCAGTCAATATTTATGATAAATTTGCAAATTTCTTTGAAGCTTTTCACCATGCGTTGTTTCAGGTTGCGTCCATTATCAGTACGACCGGATATTCGACGGCCAATTTTAATATCTGGCCGGGATTTTGCAGGACAATACTGGTGCTGCTGATGTTCATTGGTGCCTGCGCAGGCAGTACCGGCGGCGGATTTAAAATTTCGCGTCTGATTATTGTCCTCAAGGCGGTTAAAAATGAGATTAAATCCATTACGCACCCGCGAAGCGTGCAGAGGGTGCGCGTTGAAAGCAAACAGGTGCACAATGACGTCGTGAGAAAAGTGCTGACGTATCTTGGGGCTTACGTCATTATTCTGATTGTTTCCGTACTGCTTGTCAGCGTGGAGGGACGGGGCTTTACGACCAGTTTTACAGCCGTTATGGCGACCTTTAATAATATCGGGCCGGGACTGGACGGCGTCTACGCCGGATTTTCCGACTGCAGTATCCTGTCAAAAATTGTTCTGATGATGGATATGCTGATAGGGCGTCTTGAGATATTCCCGATGCTGGTGCTGTTTTCTCCGGAGGTCTGGAAAATACCGCTCCGTAAAAGCAGGTTAAATTAAAGTACAGAAGAAATCAATTAAAGGAGTTTATGATGAACATTTATTTTTTTAATATTACGGTATTAAGAAATAAAAATGTCTATGAAGACAAACTGAAAGATATGGATTCCCAGCGGTTGGAAAAGATACATCAGATGAAAAAAACAGACGACAGGCTGAGAAGTCTGGGCGCCGGACTGTTAATCAATTTTATTAAAAATAAATATCGGATCCATGACAGGCTTCAGACAGACAAGTTTGGAAAACCTTATTTTGAAAATGCGCCGCTGCATTTTAATATTTCCCATTCGGGGAATTATGTGATAGCGGCAGTATCAAAGTACGAGATAGGCATTGACATTCAGCGCGTGCGCGCGGACAAACACCGGATTGCGGAAAAAAACTTTGTGGCGGGCGAGTGCGCATATATCAATGCGATGGAAGACGAGGAAACGCAGCAGCAGCGCTTTTGTGAAATATGGACTGTCAAAGAGGCTTATCTGAAAGCAAAAGGAATCGGACTCCGTAAACCGCTCAATTCTTTTGAGGTGGATTTGTCAGAAGACGCGCCAAAGATTGTCGGGGAGGAAGCGCTGAGAGTCGTGCAGTTCCGGATAGACCGGAAATATATTGTTTCCGTTTGCGCCGGCATACAGGATAAAGATTTTCAAATAGAAGAAATCAAAATTCAGTGACAAAATAAAAAGAAGCGGCAGTTTTTAATGATTGTAAATTAAAAACGCCGCTTTTTGTTATCATATCATAATTACCTGCTCCATCTTCCGGAAGCTCCGCAGGGCAGAATCAAACCATTGGACGAAACCGGCAGACCAATTTCATCAGATTCCACAGCGCCGCCAAATTTTGGAACAATGGCGGTCTGCATCATATAAGACAATACCGCAGGCTGAAGACCCGTCGTGTAAGAATTTACCAAAAAGAACAGCGGATTGTCGCTTAACAGTTTGGTACAAAGACTGATAAAAGGAAAGATTTTTTCTTCTATCTTCCAGATTTCTCCTTTTGGACCGCGTCCGTAGGAGGGAGGATCCATGATAATCCCATCGTAAGTATTGCCGCGGCGGATTTCCCGCTCCACAAACTTCACACAGTCGTCCACGAGCCAGCGGACGGAACGGTCTGCCAGACCGGAAGATACGGCATTTTCTTTTGCCCATGTCACCATTCCCTTGGAAGCGTCAACGTGCGTGACGGAAGCGCCCGCCTGCAGCGCGGCAAGTGTAGCCCCTCCGGTATAGGCGAAAAGATTTAAGACTTTGACCGGTCTGCCCGCATTGCGGATTTTTTCGGAAAACCAGTCCCAGTTGACCGCCTGCTCCGGAAACAGACCGGTATGCTTAAAACTGAAAGGCTTTAAATTAAAGGTTAAATCTTTATAATGGATCTGCCATTGCTTCGGCAAATCAAAAAATTCCCATTGACCGCCGCCTTTACTGCTCCGGTGATAATGCCCGTTTGGACGGCGCCATTTCGGATTATTCTTTTCGGTATCCCAGAGCACCTGCGGATCGGGACGCACTAAAAAATAATCTCCCCACCGCTCTAATTTTTCACCTGAAGATGTATCCAAAACTTCATAATCATTCCAATGCTTCGCAACCCACATAACTGTTTCCCATTTCTTTTCAATCAGGTTTCTTTTTGTTTCTTACGGTAAAAAAGTGAAGAAGTTTAAAATTGCTCATTCACCTTTCAGTAAAAAATAAAGAAATTTAAAATCTCTCATTCACCTTTAAAATGATAAATGGTAGGCTTTGAAAAGTCAAATCCTTTTGCGGGGTTCAGGGAAATCTCCACCTTACCCTTGACATTATCTTAAAGGTGAAGTGTAACCAATCATTGACACCTTAACACACAGGTTTTCCGGGCATTTTCTTTAACTGTTGCCCAAGTGCGTCTTTATGTGGTATACTTGTGCATAGAATATCAACAAGGAGAGAAAGAAAAATGCAGGAAAACAACAACTATTATGAAAACCCAAATGTAGAAACACCAAACAACGGGCCATATCCTGACGATGGAAAGGCAACTGCGTCCATGATTTGCGGTATTATCGGTGTGATTCCATGTTTTTGGAGTCTGCTGGGCCTTGTATTGGGAATTGTCGCTGTGGTTTTGTCAAGTAATTATGTAAAAGCTACCGGAGACAGACAAAACAGCAAGGCAAAAGCAGGACAAATCTGCGGAATTATTGCAATTATCGGTTCGGTAGTGTCTATTATAGCCACTGTTGTATATACGGCAGGAGTGATAAGTTTTACAGGCCTGTAAAAATACATATTTTATCGGTTATATTGTCGTATTTGAAAAAGTTGGGAAAATTTTTCCTGACTTTTTCATTTTTTTGCTTGCATTTTATTTTTTCTTGTGCTAAACTACTTCTTGCTGTGACATTGATAGCGATGAAGCGTGAGGTTGCTGCATCTGATTGCAGGTTTTCCGCGGAGCGAATGTCAAGTTAGGAAACTGGCGACAAGTCACTGTACAAAATAGTCCACCGGGGAGTGGAAACGACGTGTAAGGTTCGTTTATAAAAATGACACACACGGAAAAGTTGTACGGTCACCACTTGTCGTGCTAAATAGTACGAAAAGGAGGCGGCTTTTTTTATGGCACAGGTAATGAGAATTACATTAAAGGCTTACGATCACAAATTAGTAGATCAGTCAGCTAAGAAAATTGTTGAAACTGCAAAAAATTCAGGAGCAGATGTGAGTGGCCCTGTACCTCTCCCGACAAAGAAGGAAGTAGTTACGATACTTAGGGCGGTACACAAAGACAAAGACTCCAGAGAGCAGTTTGAACAGAGGACTCATAAGAGACTTATTGATATCATCTCACCGACACAGAAGGCTGTGGACGCATTGTCCAGATTAGAGATGCCTGCCGGTGTGTATATCGACATCAAGATGAAAAACAAATAATTCATCGAACACTTACATTATTATAAGTGAATAGTCCTAATGGTTTAATGATAAAGATTGAACTGTTCTAGGATGATTGCAGCAATGCAATCCGCTGTAGATTAACAGGAGGTAATTAAAATGAAGAAAGCTATTTTAGCTACAAAAGTTGGTATGACTCAGATATTCAATGATGCCGGCGAACTGGTACCGGTTACTGTTCTTCAGGCCGGCCCTTGTGTAGTAACACAGGTAAAGACCGTTGAAAACGACGGGTATGCAGCCGTTCAGGTCGGATTTCAGGATATCAGGGAAAAATTGGTCAACAAGCCGAGAAAGGGCGTGTTCGACAAAGCAGGAGTTCCTTACAAGAGATATGTGAGAGAATTTAAGTTAGACGGCGAGTACAAAGTCGCTGATGAAATCAAAGCCGATGTATTTGAAGCGGGCGATAAAGTAGATGCGTCTGCGATTGCAAAGGGAAAAGGATTTCAGGGCGCAATCAAGAGACATGGACAGTCCAGAGGGCCTATGGCGCATGGTTCCAAGTATCACAGACATGCCGGTTCCAATGGCGCATGCTCATCTCCAAGTAAGGTATTTAAAGGTAAAAAGATGCCGGGTCACATGGGCGGTAAAAAGGTAACAACCCAAAACCTTGAGATTGTCAGAGTAGATGCTGAAAAGAATTTACTTCTGGTAAAAGGAGCCGTACCGGGGCCGAAGAAGTCTTTAGTAACGATTAAAGAATCCGTAAAAGCCGGCAAGTAGTATTTGAAAGGAGGACATACAGATGGCAAAAGTATCTGTTTTAAATATGCAAGGAAGCGAAGTTGGAACGATTGAACTGAGCGATGCGGTATTTGGCGTTGAAATCAACGAACATTTAGTACATCAGGCAGTTTTAAGCCAGCTCGCAAACAACCGTCAGGGAACGCAGAAGGCAAAGACGCGTTCAGAAGTAAGCGGCGGTGGTAAAAAGCCATGGAGGCAAAAAGAAACCGGTCATGCAAGACAGGGTTCTACAAGAGCTCCTCAGTGGACAGGCGGCGGAGTTGTATTTGCCCCGACACCGAGAGATTATTCGTTCAAGATGAACAAAAAAGAAAAAAGAATTGCTCTGAAGTCTGCGTTGACATCAAGAGTAAATGAAGGAAAGTTTGTTGTTGTTGACGAGTTAAAATTTGAAGCACCTAAGACAAAGGAATTTGTTCAGGTTCTTGAAAACTTAAAGGTAGAGAAGGCGTTGGTCGTATTAAGCGATAATGACCGGAACACTGTTTTATCAGCAAAGAACATTCCGACAGTAAAGACAGCTTTGACAAACACCATTAACGTATACGACATTTTAAAGTACGATACGGTTGTAGTGGAAAAAGCTGCCGTAGAAACGATTGAGGAGGTGTATGCATAATGGCAGACCTTAAATATTATGACGTTATACTTGCTCCGGTGATTACCGAAAAAAGTATGAACGCTATGGCAGAAAGAAAATATACATTTTATGTTCACACAGACGCCACGAAAAATCAGGTAAAAGACGCAGTCGAAAAAATGTTTGAAGGAGCAAAGGTTGCAAGCGTAAATACCATGAATTTAAGTGGAAAGAACCGTAGGAGAGGCTATGTCACAGGAAAGACGGCGGCAAAGAAAAAAGCAATCGTGCAGTTGACGGAAGACAGCGCAGAGATTGAAATTTTTGCAGGCCTGTAATCCAAGACACAGATATCCGGCAGAGCATGGGAAATTTCCAAAGCGCCGGAAACTCATCGGTAAAATATTAAACGCAAGAAAAGCGTGATAACAAATTGAGATTGATTTGAAAGGAGAAAGAAAATGGGAATTAAGACATATAACCCATATACACCTTCCAGAAGAGCTATGACACAGCTTGACAATGCAGAGATTACAAAGTCAACTCCTGAGAAATCATTGACGGTATCTCTCAAGAAAAATGCTGGTCGTAACAATCAGGGTAAAATTACAGTAAGACACCATGGTGGTGGATCCAGAAGAAAATACAGAATCATTGATTTTAAGAGAAATAAAGTTGATGTTCCTGCTACTGTTAAGAGCATTGAATATGATCCTAACAGAACAGCCAACATTGCTTTAATCTGTTACGCAGACGGTGAAAAGTCATACATCATCGCTCCGCTTGGATTAAAGGTTGGCGATGTGCTGATGAACGGAGAAAACGCAGAAGTGAAAGTCGGCAACTGTTTACCGCTTTCTGCAATTCCGGTCGGTACGGAAATTCACAACATCGAATTATATCCGGGAAAAGGCGGACAGCTCGTCCGCGCAGCAGGAAACGCAGCGCAGTTGATGGCAAAAGAAGGAAAGTATGCGACGCTCAGACTTCCTTCAGGAGAAATGAGAATGGTTCCGATTGTCTGCCGCGCAACGATTGGCACTGTCGGAAACGTTGAACATGGTCTTGTAAATATCGGTAAGGCAGGACGTAAGCGTAATATGGGTATCAGACCTACGGTTCGCGGTTCTGTTATGAACCCGAATGACCACCCGCATGGTGGTGGTGAAGGACGCGCGCCAATCGGACGTTCCGGCCCATGTACCCCTTGGGGCAAACCGGCGCTCGGCTTAAAGACGCGTAAGAAGAACAAGCAGTCTAACAAGCTGATTATCAGAAGACGTGACGGAAAGAACATGAAATAAGGAGGTAGAAACTAATGGCCAGATCATTAAAAAAAGGTCCATTTGCGGATGAGAGTTTATTAAAGAAAATTGATGCGATGAACGAATCCGGCGAAAAGTCAGTAGTTAAGACTTGGTCCAGACGTTCCACAATTTTCCCACAGATGGTTGGACATACAATCGCTGTCCATGATGGTAGAAAGCATGTGCCTGTTTATGTTACAGAAGATATGGTTGGACATAAGCTTGGTGAATTTGTTTCTACAAGAACTTACAGAGGACATGGAAAAGACGAAAAGAAGGGTAGATAATAAACCCGCTAATTTGAAAGGAGGTCTCATCTATGGCAAAAGGACATAGATCCCAGATAAAGAGAGAGAGAAATGCGAACAAAGATACAAGACCGTCTGCAAAATTATCTTATGCAAGAGTGTCTGTACAGAAAGCATGTTTCGTATTAGATGCCATCAGAGGTAAAGATGTAGCAAGCGCTATCGGTATTCTGACATACAACCCGAGATATGCATCTTCAGTAATTTTAAAATTATTAAATTCAGCAGTGGCAAACGCTGAAAATAATAACAATATGGACGCCGGTAAACTTTATATCGCAGAGTGCTACGCAAATGCAGCACCTACGATGAAAAGAATTAAACCAAGAGCACAGGGCAGGGCTTACAGAATTTTAAAGAGAAACAGCCACATCACCATTGTGCTTGATGAGAGATAAGGAGGAGGCAAAGTATGGGACAGAAAGTTAATCCTCATGGATTAAGAGTCGGAATTATTAAAGACTGGGACTCAAAATGGTATGCTGAAGCTGATTTCGCAGATAACCTTATCGAAGATTATCAGATCAGAACATATCTGAAGAAGAAGTTATACAATACAGGTGTTTCAAAAATTGAAATTGAACGATCATCTGACAGAGTAAGAGTAAATGTTTATACAGCTAAGCCGGGCCTTGTTATTGGTAAAGGCGGCGCTGAAATCGAAAAGGTAAAAGCAGAAGTCCAGAAAATGACAGATAAAAAGCTGTTTATGGACGTTAAAGATGTAAAAAGACCTGACAAGGACGCGCAACTCGTTGCAGAAAATATCGCTGCGCAGTTGGAAAATCGTGTATCTTTCAGAAGGGCGATGAAATCTTCCATGTCCCGGACATTAAAAGCCGGCGCATTGGGAATTAAAGCTGCCTGCTCAGGAAGACTTGGCGGCGCTGATATGGCGCGTACCGAATTTTACAGCGAGGGAACAATCCCGCTTCAGACATTGCGTGCTGATATCGAATATGGTTTCGCTGAGGCTGATACCACTTACGGAAAAGTAGGGGTAAAGGTTTGGATTTACAACGGCGAAATACTTCCAACTAAAGAAGGGAGCGATAAATAATGTTAATGCCAAAAAGAGTAAAACATAGAAAGCAATTTCGCGGTTCCATGAAAGGAAAAGCCTTATCAGGAAACAAAATCACTTACGGTGAGTACGGTATTGTTGCAATGGAGCCGGGCTGGATTAAATCAAATCAGATTGAGGCTGCCAGAATTGCCATGACGCGTTATGTCAAGAGAGGCGGTAAAGTCTGGATTAAGATTTTTCCGGATAAACCAGTAACTGCAAAACCAGCGGAAACACGAATGGGTTCCGGTAAAGGAACACTCGAATACTGGGTAGCTGTTGTTAAGCCGGGACGCGTAATGTTTGAAATTGCAGGCGTTCCTGAGGAAACTGCAAAAGAAGCGTTAAGACTGGCAACACACAAGCTTCCGGTGAAATGTAAAGTTGTTTCACGTGAAGATTTAGAAGGCGGTGATAACAGTGAAAAGTAAGACATATGTAGAAGATTTAAAGACAAAATCAGCTGCAGAATTACAAGATGAATTAGTAGCTGCTAAAAAGGAACTTTTCAATTTAAGATTCCAGAACGCAACAAACCAGTTAGATAACACAAGCAGAATTAAAGAAGTAAGAAAGAATATTGCCAGAATCCAGACAATTATCGTGGAAAAGGCAAAAGCTGCTGAATAGTTTTAGAAAAGGGCCGGGCCCTCCGGTATAACAGCCGGTTGAAAGTTAGAAAAGGAGATATTGTTGTGGAAAGAAATTTAAGAAAAACACGTACAGGCAAAGTTGTAAGCGATAAGATGCAGAAGACTATCGTTGTTGCAGTAGAGGATCATGTAAAGCATCCTTTATATAACAAAATCGTTAAGAGAACTTACAAATTAAAGGCTCATGACGAGGAAAACACTGCCGGTATCGGTGATACAGTAAAAGTTATGGAAACAAGACCGTTATCTAAGGATAAGAGATGGAGACTTGTTGAAATTATTGAGAAGGCGAAATAAGCCTTGATGAAAGTTAAAGGAGGAATACAGCATGATTCAACAGGAAAGCAGACTGAAGGTTGCTGACAACACAGGCGCCAAAGAATTGCTGACAATCAGAGTAATGGGCGGTTCTACAAGAAGATATGCGAACATTGGCGATATCATTGTTGCTACTGTTAAAGATGCAACACCGGGCGGCGTTGTTAAGAAGGGTGACGTTGTAAAGGCTGTGGTAGTTCGTACCGTTAAGGGCGCTCGTCGTAAAGATGGTTCATATATCAGATTTGACGAAAATGCTGCTGTAATTATAAAAGATGATAAAACCCCGAGAGGAACACGTATTTTTGGGCCGGTTGCCAGAGAGTTAAGAGATAAACAGTTTATGAGAATTGTTTCTCTGGCGCCTGAAGTTTTATAGGAGGTATGCATAATATGTCAGCTATGAAAATTAAAACAGGCGATACCGTTCGGGTAATCGCAGGAAAAGACAAAGGAAAAGAAGGTAAAGTTGCAGCAGTAAATGCAAAGAACAATACCGTAATCGTCGATGGTGTCAACATGCATACAAAGCACACCAAACCGAGTGCAAAAAATCAGAATGGTGGCATCATAACTCAGGAGGGACCGATTAACGCATCTAACGTGATGCTTGTTGTCAAAGGACAGACAACAAGAGTCGGATACAAAGTAGAAGATGGAAAGAAAGTACGTATTGCCAAGAAAACAGGCGACGTCATTGATTAGTTTAAGAGAGGAGGTCCTAAAAAGTGAGCAGACTGAAAGAAACTTATTTGACAGAAATTAGGGATGCAATGCAGAAGAAGTTTGAATACAAAAATGTCATGCAGATTCCTAAGATTGATAAAATTGTTATAAACATGGGCGTAGGCGAAGCAAAGGAAAACGCTAAAGTTTTGGAAACCGCTGTCAGAGATCTTGAGATTATCACAGGTCAGAAGGCAGTGATTACAAAGGCAAAACATTCCGTAGCAAACTTCAAGTTAAGAGAAGGCCAGTCCATCGGGTGCAAGGTAACGCTGAGAGGAGACAAGATGTACGAGTTCTTAGACAGACTGATCAATCTTGCCCTTCCACGTGTTCGTGACTTTAGAGGTGTAAATCCTAATGCATTTGACGGCAGAGGAAATTATGCTCTTGGAATTAAAGAACAGATTATTTTCCCTGAAATCGAATACGATAAGGTTGATAAAGTTAGAGGTATGGACGTAATTATCGTTACTACTGCTAACACAGATGAAGAAGCTCGTGAATTATTGACATTATTTAATATGCCATTTGCAAAGTAATTAGGAGGTAGATCCATGGCTAGAACTGCTATGAAAGTAAAACAGCAAAGAAAAGCTAAATTCTCAACACAGGCTTACAATCGTTGTAGAATCTGTGGCCGTCCACACGCATATTTAAGAAAATACGGAATCTGCAGAATTTGTTTCCGGGAATTGGCGTATAAGGGACAGATACCGGGCGTGAAAAAAGCAAGCTGGTAAGAGAAAATTTGAAGGAGGAAATAACTATGAATATAAGTGATCCAATCGCAGATATGCTTACGAGAATCCGTAATGCAAATACTGCAAAGCATGATACTGTAGATGTTCCTGCATCAAAGATGAAATTAGCTATTGCTGAGATTCTTTTCAATGAAGGTTACATTACAAAGTATGACGTTTTAGATGAAGGTAACTTCAAGACAATCAGAATCACATTAAAGTATGGTAAAGATAAAAATGATAAGGTTATTACAGGTATCAAGAAGATTTCCAAACCGGGACTTCGTGTTTATGCCGGCAAAGACGAACTTCCAAAGGTTCTCGGCGGACTTGGCGTAGCAATCATTTCTACAAACAAAGGTGTGATTACAGATAAAGAAGCTAGAAAAGCAGGCGTTGGCGGAGAAGTTCTCGCATTCGTCTGGTAAGAAAAAATTAGGAGGTAAGGCGAAATGTCACGTATAGGAAGAATGCCTATCGCTGTACCGGCAGGAGTTACTGTTGATATAGCAGAAAATAATAAGGTGACTGTCAAAGGGCCAAAGGGAACACTTGAGAGAGTTTTACCGGCGGACATGGACATTAAAAAAGACGGTGAGACCATTGTCGTATCCAGACCGAATGATTTAAAGAAAAACAAAGCATTACATGGTCTTACAAGAACATTGATTAACAACATGATTATCGGCGTTACAAACGGATACGAAAAAGTGCTTGAGGTAAACGGTGTCGGTTACAGAGCACAGAAACAGGGAAAGAAATTAGTCCTTTCATTGGGATATTCCCACCCGGTAGAGATGGAAGACCCGGAAGGTATTGAAACTGTTTTAGAAGGACAGAATAAAATTACCGTTAAAGGGATTGATAAAGAAAAAGTGGGCCAGTACGCTGCAGAAATCAGAAGTAAGAGAGCGCCGGAGCCGTACAAGGGCAAAGGTATCAAATATGAATCTGAGGTTATCAGACGTAAGGTTGGTAAGACTGGTAAGAAATAATTAAAGGAGTGTAAAGATGATTAGTAAGAAATCCAGAAGTGAAGTTCGTGTTAAGAAACATAACAGACTGCGTAATCATTTAAGCGGAACACCGGAATGTCCGCGTCTGGCAGTTTTTAGAAGCAATAATCATATGTATGCTCAGATTATTGACGATACAGTTGGAAAAACTCTTGTGGCAGCATCTACAAACGAAGCAGCCGCAAAGAAAGAGTTGGAAAAAACTAATAACGTTGATGCCGCAGCATATGTAGGTAAGCTGATTGCCGAAAGAGCAATCGAAAAGGGTATTAAGGAAGTTGTATATGACAGAGGCGGCTTCATTTACCAAGGTAAAGTACAGGCATTAGCAGATGCAGCTAGAGAAGCTGGTCTGGAATTTTAGTTGAGGAGGTAACACACATGAAACGTGAGTTAATTGATGCAAGTCAGTTAGAATTAGAAGAAACAGTAGTGTCAATCAAACGTGTTACTAAAGTAGTAAAAGGTGGACGTAATATGCGTTTCGCGGCGTTAGTAGTCGTTGGTGACAAAAACGGACACGTTGGTGCAGGTTTAGGAAAAGCGGCTGAAATTCCTGAAGCAATCCGTAAAGGTAAAGAAGATGCGGCAAAAAATCTGATTAGCGTTCCTATGGACGAAAATCACAGTATTCCATATGACATTATTGGAAAATTTGGCAGCGCGCAGGTGTTGTTAAAGAGAGCAAAAGAAGGTACGGGCGTTATCGCCGGCGGCCCTGCACGTAGCGTGGCAGAACTTGCAGGCATTACCAATATCCGTACAAAGTCTTTGGGTTCAAAAAATAAGCAGAACGTTGTTCTTGCTACTATTGAAGGATTAGCTGCATTAAAGACTCCGGAAGAAGTAGCATCACTTCGCGGTAAAACTGTTGAAGAGATTTTAGGCTAATAGGAGGAAATAAAGATGGCAGATAAATTAAGAATTACTTTAGTTAAATCAACAATTGGAGCAGTTCCGAAGAATAGAAAGACCGCAGAAGCATTAGGACTTACGAAGCTGAATAAAACAGTTGAAATGCCTGACAATGCTGCTGTCAGAGGAATGATTCAGAGAGTTAGACATTTAGTTAAAGTGGAAGAAATTTAATCTAAATAAGACAAGGAGGTGCGACAATGGATTTATCAAATTTAAAGCCTGCGGAAGGCTCAAAGCATAGTGATAATTTCAGAAGAGGCCGGGGACATGGTTCAGGAAATGGCAAGACTGCCGGCAAGGGACACAAGGGACAGAAGGCGCGTTCCGGAAGTCCGAGACCGGGTTTTGAAGGTGGTCAGATGCCTTTATACAGAAGGATTCCAAAGAGAGGCTTCACGAACATCAATACAAAGCATATTGTTGGGATTAACGTTACGGCATTGGAGAGATTTGACAATGATGCTGTTGTTACAGTAGAAACTCTGTTAGAAGCCGGCGTAATTAAAAATCCACGCGATGGAGTTAAGATTCTTGGTAATGGCGAACTGACAAAGAAGCTTACCGTAAAGGTAAATGCTTACAGTGAAGGCGCTAAGGCAAAAATCGAAGCTGCAGGCGGAACTTGCGAGGTGATCTAAATGTTAGAAACCTTAAAGAAAGCATTAAAAGTAAAAGAAATCAGAAAAAGACTGTGGTATACCTTTTTCATGCTGATTGTAGTGCGGCTTGGTTGTCAGATTCCAATTCCGTTTATCAATCATGAAAACCTTCAGGCGGTTATGAGCGGATTTAGAGATGACTTCAGCTTCTTCTCCGCAATTACCGGTGGTTCTCTCGAAAATATGTCTATTTTTGCATTGAACATCACACCGTACATTACCGCGTCCATTATCATGCAGTTGTTGACGATTGCAATTCCGAAACTTGATGAACTGCAGAAAGATGGCGAAGAAGGCAGAAAGAAAATTGCTGAAATTACCCGTTATTTAACTGTTGGCCTTGCGATTATTGAAGCTACGGCAATGGTTATCGGGTTTGCAAATCAGGGAATTTTCACCACTGAATCCGGACTTGCATATGATGCGACAAACTGGAGAAAATGGGGTGTAATCCTGACGGGAATCATTGCGATGACCGCCGGTTCTGCCGTACTGATGTGGATTGGTGAGCAGATTACCGAAAAGGGTGTCGGAAACGGTATTTCTATCGTCCTGACAATCAACATTATCGCCGGTATGCCGGCTGATATCAGCGGTCTGTTTACGACCTATGTTATCGGTGGAGAAAGTTCCATCGGTATGAGACTGGTAGCCGCGCTTGTGATTTTAACAGTACTGATAGGTATTGTGGTGCTTGTCGTAATTCTTCAGGGCGGCACAAGAAACATTGCAGTGCAGATGTCACAGAAGGTACAGGGAAGACGTCAGATTGGTGGACAGCAGTCCAGTATTCCGTTAAAGGTCAATACGGCCGGCGTTATTCCGATTATCTTCGCATCATCACTGATGCAGTTTCCGGTAGTAATTGCGTCATTCTTCGGCAAACAGCCGGAATGGGCAAACTATTTAAGCCAGTCACATTGGTGTAATCCGGCGCAGATGAAGTATTCTATCGGCTTCGTTGTATACCTGTTACTCATTATCTTCTTTGCTTATTTCTATACTTCAATTACATTTAATCCGAGAGAAGTAGCAAAGAATTTAAGTGACAGAGGCGGATTTATTCCGGGTATCAGAAGCGGTAAGCCGACAGTAGCTTATCTGACAGGCATTTTAAATTATATTATCTTTATTGGTGCGATTGGTCTGATTATCGTAGCGATTATCCCAATCCTTGCTTCCGGTCTTGCCGGCGCAAACGTAGGATTTGGCGGTACGTCTGTTATCATTATCGTAGGCGTTATTTTAGAGACGCTGCAGACAATTAAATCTATGATTACAGAGCGGAATTACAGCACAGTCAGAGGTATCTTCTAAGCGGATACTTTATTGATGAAAATACAATTTAGGGGACAGCCGGATGGTTGCCCCCTACAATGGTATTTAAGAATAATGAGTCTTTCGGGACTTTATGAGAAGATGGATTTGTTTTTATTAAAATCAGCGGGAAGTAAAAACCGGTGAATAAGAGAGATTTGTGAGGTTAATATTATGAAAATAATTATGTTAGGCGCACCCGGCGCAGGAAAAGGCACACAGGCAAAAATGATTGCTGAAAAATACAGCATTCCACATATCTCAACAGGAGATATTTTCAGGGCAAACATTAAGAATGGCACAGAATTAGGAAAAAAAGCGAAAACTTACATGGACGCGGGAGATTTGGTTCCTGACGAACTGGTGGTTGATTTGGTTATTGATAGATTTAAAGAGGACGACTGCAAAAACGGTTATGTATTAGACGGTTTTCCTAGAACAATTCCACAGGCGGAAGCTCTGACCAAAGCGTTAGATGAAATTGGTGAGAAAATTGATTTTGCCATTGACGTGGACGTTCCTGATGAAAATATTGTAAACCGTATGGCAGGCAGGAGAGCGTGCGTAGGCTGCGGCGCAACATATCACATTAAGTACAGCCCGACAAAGGTAGAGGGCAAATGCGATAAATGTGGAGAAGATTTGATTATCAGAGATGATGACAAGCCGGAAACCGTACTCAGCCGTCTGGAGGTTTACCACAAGCAGACACAGCCGCTCATTGATTATTATACAGAGCAGGGCATCTTAAAGAGTGTTGACGGAACACAGGATATGAAAGATGTATTTCAGGCAATTGTAAATATTTTAGGTGAATAAAAATGCCGGTAACGATTAAATCAAAAAGAGAGATAGAAATCATGCGGGAAGCAGGAAAAATTCTATCAGATGTATATGACGAATTGATGGAACGGATTGAACCGGAGATGTCGACTTATGAGATTGACCGGATAGGCGAAGAACTGATCCGCAGGCATGGCTGTATTCCGGAATGTAAAGGCTATGAAGGATATCCGGCGGCGTTTTGTGTATCTGTCAATGATGTCGTGGTACATGGTATTCCTAGAAAAGATGTTATAGTTCAGGAAGGAGACATTGTCAGTCTGGATACAGTGCTTTCCCATAACGGGTACATGGCAGATGCCGCGAGGACTGTTGCAGTCGGCAAAATCAGTAAAGAAGCGCAGCAGCTTCTTGATGTGACAAAGCAGTGCTTTTATGAAGGCATCAAATTTGCAAAGCCGGGATATCATCTGAATGATATTTCCACTGCAATCGGAGCTTATGCGGAAAAGTTCGGTTACGGCGTCGTAAGGGATTTGGTCGGACATGGTATCGGGCGGGAAATGCACGAGGATCCGCAGATTCCAAACTTTAAACAGAAACGGCGGGGAATCAAACTTCAGCCGGGCATGACTTTGTGTATTGAACCGATGATCAATGCGGGAGACTGGCGCGTTGCCTTTTTAGATGACGACTGGACAGTTGTTACAGACGACGGAACCCTGTCGGCGCATTATGAAAATACAATCCTGATTACCGATGGCGAACCTGAAATATTAACCATAAAATAGGAGGAAAGAAATTGTCAAAAGCAGATGTAATTGAAATAGAGGGAACAGTAGTAGAAAAATTACCGAATGCAATGTTTCGGGTGGAATTAGAAAATGGTCATATCGTATTAGCGCATATCAGCGGAAAACTGCGAATGAACTATATCAAAATCCTGCCGGGAGATAAAGTAACAATCGAAATGTCCCCATACGACCTCTCCAAAGGAAGAATCATATGGCGTGATAAGTAAACAACGCATTTTGAATAAATCAGACACGAAGATGAATGCTTGCATACAGATTCGTGTCTGATTTATTCAAAGGCGCTTGCGCGCAAGCGCAGCGAGAAGAAGCGAAGCGGATTCGAGCTGGCGTTGTTTACAGGCAGCGCCGTTGCGACAGCGTCGGGAAAGGAAGGCGAGAAGAAGCGAAGCGGATTCGAGCTGGCGTTGTTTACAGGCAGCGCCGTTGCGACAGTGTCGGGAAAGGAAGGCGAGAAGAAGCGGAGCGGATTCGAGCTGGCGTTGTTTATAGGTGGCAGCGCCGAGCTGGCGTTGAAAAATTTTTCCATTTTTACTATTGCGCTGTTTACAAATTTGTGATAATATATTAGTCGGACTTTTTTGTGAAAGGAGGATTTTACTGTGAAAGTCAGATCATCAGTTAAACCGATTTGCGAAAAATGCAAAGTCATTAAAAGAAAAGGAATCGTAAGAGTTATCTGCGAAAATCCTAAGCACAAACAGCGTCAGGGCTAAAATATCAGTTCGATGAAAGTGAATGATTTTAAGAATTATTCACTCTTTTGTGCGCTTGTAGATGAAACATCTACAATCAAATTGCGGCTGCAGTGATACTGCCTGACGGCGGTGTTGCTTTAAAATATGCGCGGTTCTGCTATGACGCATACCGAAAGGTAAAAACCGCGATTGTGGGCGGATTGCCCGACTGGCAGGAGAGAATCCTGCATGATTGACAGGAAAATTGCTGAATCTCATCTTGTCAATCCGGAACTTTTCATAATGGATATATAGGTGCGTACTACATTTCAGACGCAGATATTCTGCGGGCTACGTTACTGATATATTCATACAAATTAACTAATGGAGGTTATACACATGGCTCGTATTTCAGGTGTTGATTTACCAAGAGAAAAAAGAGTTGAAGTTGGCTTGACTTATATTTATGGTATTGGTCTTTCAAGCTCAAAGAGAATCTTAGCGGACGCCGGAGTAAATCCAGATACACGTTGTAAAGATTTAACGGACGACGAAGTTAAGAAAATCAGTGATGTAATCGATGCAAGTCAGATGGTTGAAGGTGATTTAAGGAGAGAAATCGCTTTGAACATCAAGAGATTACAGGAAATCGGTTGTTACAGAGGTATCCGTCACAGGAGAGGACTTCCGGTTCGAGGCCAGAATACAAAGAACAATGCCAGAACCCGTAAAGGTCCAAAGAGAACAGTAGCAAATAAGAAAAAATAAGTAAAAACCCATAAGGGAGGTTAGTTTAGAAAATGGCTAAAAAAGTTACAAAGAAAGTGACAAAAAGGCGTGTTAAGAAAAACGTTGAACACGGACAGGCACATATTCAGGCATCTTTTAACAATACAATTGTCACATTGACAGATGCAGAAGGAAACGCTTTATCATGGGCTAGTGCTGGCGGTCTGGGATTTAGAGGTTCAAAGAAATCTACTCCTTATGCAGCTCAGATGGCAGCAGAAACTGCTACAAATGCAGCTTTAGTACATGGTTTAAAATCAGTAGATGTTATGGTTAAGGGGCCGGGATCAGGCAGAGAAGCAGCAATTCGTGCGCTTGCTACCTGTGGTCTTGAGGTTACCAGTATTAAGGACGTAACTCCGGTACCACACAATGGGTGTCGCCCACCAAAACGTAGAAGAGTCTAATTTAGGAGGGAATAGAAATGGCAGTAAATAGAGTTCCTGTTCTTAAAAGATGTAGATCGCTTGGATTGGATCCGGTATATTTAGGAATAGACAAAAAATCAAAAAGAAGTTTAAACAGATCTAACAGAAAAATGAGTGAATATGGTCTTCAGCTTAGAGAAAAGCAAAAGGCAAAATTCATTTACGGCGTGTTAGAAAAACCTTTTAGAAATTATTACAAAAAAGCACAGAAGCAGTCTGGTCAGACAGGTGAAAACCTTATGGTTATGCTGGAAACAAGACTTGACAATGTTGTTTTCCGTATGGGATTTGCCAGAACCAGAAAAGAAGCCAGACAGATTGTTGATCACAAGCACGTTTTAGTAAACGGCAAGCAGGTAAATATTCCTTCTTATTTAATCAAAGCAGGTGATGTGATTGAGATTAAAGAGGGTTGCAAGTCTTCACAGAGATATAAAGACATTCTTGAAGTGACCGGTGGAAGAACAGTTCCTGCATGGGTTGAAGTTGATCAGGAAAATCTCAAGGGTGAAATCAAAGAACTTCCAAAGAGAGATGAAATTGATGTACCTGTTGATGAGATGCTTATTGTCGAATTATATTCTAAGTAAAATCTTAGAGTTGTTTTCGGGGGTAGGCTTTAAGCAATTCCCAATAAAGGAGGGGCTAATTAGTGTTCGATTTTGAGAAACCAAATATTTTAGTAGAAAAATCAGATGATGGAAGATATGGAAGATTTGTCGTAGAACCTTTGGAAAGAGGTTATGGTACCACGCTTGGTAACGCACTGCGCCGGATTATGCTTTCATCATTACCGGGCTCCGCTGTTAGTCAGATTAAGATTGACGGAATTCTCCATGAATTCAGTTCAGTTCCCGGCGTAAAAGAAGATGTGACGGAAATCGTCTTAAACATCAAACAGTTGGAGATTAGAAATAATAGTTCAAGTGACGAACCGAAAATCGCTCATATTGATGTATCCGGTGACTGCGTCGTTACGGCTGCCGACATTCAGGTAGATTCTGAAGTCGAAATTTTGAATCCGGATTTAGTAATTGCCACATTAAATGGCGGAGCTGACAGCAAGCTCAGCATGGAGCTGGTAATTACAAAGGGCAGAGGTTATGTGAGTTCAGAAAAGAACAAAAATGACAGCTTACCAATCGGAGTTATTTCCATAGATTCTATCTACACACCGGTGGAAAGAGTAAATATGTCTGTGGAAAATACGCGTGTCGGTCAGGTGACGGACTTTGATAAGCTTACGTTAGATGTCTATACAAACGGTACATTGGGAACCGATGAGGCTGTAAGTCTGGCATCAAAAGTTCTGTGCGAACACTTAAAGTTATTTATCGATTTATCAGAAACTTCAAAGGATATTGAAGTGATTGCAGAGCCGGTTGATGACGAAATTGATAAAGTGTTAGAGATGAACATAGATGAATTAGAATTATCAGTTCGCTCATATAATTGCTTGAAAAGAGCAGGTATCAATACAGTTGAGGAATTAGTAAACAAAACTCCGGAGGATATGATGAAGGTTCGTAATCTTGGTCGCAAATCTCTCGAAGAAGTATTGGCTAAATTAAAAGAACTCAACCTTGAATTGAAACAGAGTGACGAAAACTAATCAACAGTGTTTGTTAGAAAAGGCGCCAAGAGCGGATATCTTTCTGAAACGGCGTCGACGTTTTGCCGCCGACGAACAGGAGGGGGCGTTACAAAACAGGAGGTAAAAAAATGGCAGGTTATAGAAAACTTGGAAGAACTTCAAGTCAAAGAAAAGCTTTAATCAGAGGTCAGGTAACAAGTCTTTTAAATAACGGAAAAATTGTCACTACCGAAGCGAGAGCAAAGGAAGTCAGCAAAGTTGCTGAAGGCCTGATTGCATTGGCAGTAAAGGAAAAAGATAATTTTGACGAAGTGGAAGTAACTGCAAAAGTTGCCCGCAAAGACAAAGATGGCAAGAGGGTAAAAGAAGTCAAAGACGGCAAGAAAGTTGCGGTATTTGATGAAGTGAAGAAGACAATCAAAAAAGATCAGCCTTCCCGTCTTCATGCCAGACGTCAGATGAACAAAGTTCTTTATTCCGTAACAGCAAATGCTACCGGGAAGAAAAAGGACGCAAAAAAAGTTGATTTGGCGAACAAGTTATTTGATGAAATTGCTCCAAAGTATGCAGACCGTAAAGGCGGTTATACAAGAATCGTAAAGATTGGCCAGCGTAAAGGCGATGCTGCAATGGAAGTATTATTAGAATTAGTATAGACGCGAAGACAATGAGTCCGAGCGACTTAGAAAAATAAAAATCGACAGGGAAATATGCGTGCATAATATGACCTGTCGATTTTTATTTTTCAGCGGTCATTCGGGGAATGACCGCGCGCAGATTGACCGGAGGTCAAGCTGCTAAGTCGCGTAAAGGAACAATTCAGAAAGAAAAGGAAGTCATTCGGGGAATGACCGCGCGCAGATTGACCGGAGGTCAAACTGCGACGAACCACAAAAGAGAGGAAATAAAAGATGCTTCATTCGTGTATGGGGATTGCCGCAAGCATTATGGATACGCTGGCATCATGGTATACTCCGGGAAAAAGTATTTATGCAGTTTTAGGAACAATTATGGCAGTTTTCGGGATTGTCGATAAACCTTTTAAACTGATAGGTCTTTTTTTCACCAGAAAATTTAAAAAAGCAGAAAATTATCATAAATATGCGGTGCTGATTCCGGCAAGAAATGAGCAGGCGGTGATAGGAAACCTCATAGACAGTATTCACAAGCAGGATTATCCGCAGGAATTGATTACGATTTTTGTCGTTGCCGATAACTGTACAGACGCCACTGCGCAGGTTTCCAGAGAAAAAGGAGCAGTCTGTTACGAGCACAACAATCCTGATGAGAGAACCAAAGGATTTGCCCTGCGGTACTTATTTGAGAAAATCAAAGAAGATTATGGGATTGAGGCATTTGAGGGATATTTTGTTTTTGACTCTGACAACCTGTTAAAGGGGGATTACATTTCCAGAATGAACGACTCTTTTGACGCAGGAGAAAAAATTATCACTTCTTACCGGAATACAAAGAATTTCACAGAAAACTGGATTGCATCGACCTATGCGCTGCATTGGCTGCGGTCTATCAGGGAACGGCACAGGGCAAGGTCTGTGCTTCATCTTGCCACGAACATTCAGGGAACGGGCTTTTTATTTGCAAATGAAATTGTCAGAGACGGTTGGAAATATACTTCGCTGACAGAAGACAGGGCCCTGACTGCGGACAGCGTTGTGGCGGGTTATGAGATTACATATAATCACGACGCGATATTTTATGATGAGCAGCCGGTGAGTCTGAAGGTTGCATTAAGACAGAGATTGCGTTGGTCGAAGGGACATCTTCAGGCGTTTGCAGAGAGCGGCTGGTATCTGTTTAAACATATTTTTGTTGACAGGCACACCAAGTTAAAAGAGGGCGAGCATTGGTATCATTATCTGCTCCGCACAATCCGTTACCGCTTTATGTCGTTTGATACGTTTTGCCTGATGCTGCCGAAAAATGTCATCAATCTGGCAAAATGGATTATTTTTAAACTGATTTTGTTCCCATGTATGTGCTGGAAGTGCGGTATCAGCCTTTCACTCATCAATGCGGGTACATTTTTGGACGACGTGCTGCACTTTATACTGGGCGACAGGATTTATGAGACGCAGCCGGGAGTGAAGGCATATTTCATGGGAGTGCTTCTCATTATCTGGCTCCGGGTGCTGTACCGTATCGGACGTTATTTTGTAAATATTTTAGAGGCGGTATACCTGTTTATTATCGAACACCGCAGACTGGTCAGAATGAGCATTTGGAAAAAAATACTGTACTGCTTCACATGGCCGGTATTTGATATCATAGGAAGATATACACAGTATATCGCGCTGTTTAAAAAGGTAGAGTGGAAGCCGATTCCTCATGAGAGTAAAGTAACGATAGATGATATCACAATGAACAGTAAATAAAAAAACACCATTGGTAACAGTTGATTACCAGTGGTGTTTTTTATTATTCTGAAGAACTGAAATAGTTGAATTTCAAGGTTAAATCGTTTTGCCTGATTAAATCTCCAATCTTGGAAGAAATCTCCTGAATTTTGCTGTTTTTCATCTTTTTGCCCTGCGTCACTCTGCCGTTTTCAACATAAGAGCTGCCGTCGTACCATGAATAGTCGCTGAAGAAGGCGTATCCTTTCCGCTTTGGATTTAGGGCGTCAGAACCCAGATAATAATTGCTGTTGTAATCAATCCCAAACAGATTTAATACGGTCGGCAGAATATCCATCTGCATTGTGACTTCATCAATCTTTGCGGAATGGAAAATCTTTTTGTCGCCGCACCAGATAAAAAACGGGGTGTGGTTAATCAGATTATTTGACGTTTCCTTGTGTTTGTCTAAAATACTCTTATCCTCAATCGTGTAGAGGTAATGGTCTGCATAAGCCACAATGACAGTGTTTTTATAAAGCTTGCGTTCTTTTAATTTTTGAAGCATCAGGCCGACCATCTTGTCGGTTTCTTCCACGTCGAGGTATACACAGTCTTCCTCAGAAAGTTCTGGGATATTGTCGCCGTATTTTTCCTCAGCCAGCAGTTGTCCCACGCCTTTTTCCGTCGTAAACGGAGTATGCGGCGTATAGGTGATAATATAATCCACAAACAGTTCGCCCGGCTTGTGCTCAAACATCAATTCCTCAAAGGTTTTGTTGTTTATCAGTTCGCGGTCGAGTTTGTAAGAGTCGTCATCATAATTGTTGATATCAATGAGTCCATAATAGTTGTCAAAGCCCCAGCTCTCATAGTTGATGGCTCTGGAATAAAATTCACCGCTGTTCATATGGAACGCGTTTACCCTGTAATTCTCTTTCTTAAACATGCGCGGCATCGAATATGGGAAAGAATTACTGTTGTAATTGTATACATTTTCAATGAAGGAAATCGGCGTCGTAAATCCGGTGTTGACTGCAAACTCTGAGTTGAATGTAGAGCCTCCGCCGGTGTAAATGGAGTAGTGGTTTTTAAAGTTAATTCCTTCTTTGCGCAGTTTGTAAAGATTTGGCGTGTGCTTTTCGCTCAGCGCCCATGAATCCATTCCCTCCAACTGGAGAAAGATTACATTTTTTCCCTCAAAAAGACCGGTATAGTCATTTGGCGTTTTCGTATCTTCTGCGGAATAAATTCCGTCTAAGAAGGCCTTGTCTTCTTTGCTGATTTTTTCTTCCGGTTTGATGTATTCAATATAAAAACTCCGCGCCGTATATTCGTAAAGTCCGGATACTTTCATGCTTTTATTCGGCTCGTTAAAGTTTTCATAGACAACGCGGTCGTTTTTGAAGTTGTTCCATTTCAGATTGTCTCCCTTTGCCCCGTAAAGAAACGGCGCCAGCGTATGCAGGATTAAAAAGGCGACAATGACAATTCCAAACCGCTTAAAGTGATAATGCTTGGTTTTCGGCCACTTGATAAAGATTACCAGAGCCAGTATAAAGATGAAAAACGCAAAAATATAAATGAGTTTATTCGCGCCCAAAACAGCATCTAACAGATAATCTTTTCCCTCTCCGGTAGACTGAAGTAAATTGAAACTGAAATAAAAAGAAGTCATGGAGTAATAAACGTTGTTTACCAGATATAATGAGAACGCAATAAAAAAGAAAATCCAGTAAAGAAGCTTTTGGATAATCCCTTTAAAGCTCATAATAATTCCGACAAACAAAAATATCCAAAGAAAAGTAAAAATATTTGGAATTGGGAAAAAGACGGGATAATAACTGATATGTCCCATCAGACGCGTTATAATATCAAGCAGAAAATACGGAACAGACATATAGAAAGCATATCTGTTTCTGTGAACCCAGCGCTTTGCCTTTTTTTTGTATATTCGGACTCGCCTTTTAAAATTATTCATCAGTGTTTCTCCTGTATATAAAACCGTCAAGACCTGTCTGTCCGGCAGAATTGAATGCTTTAGAGACAGGTAAATATATGCCGTCATCAAAAATTGTATTACATATTTATTATATAAAGAATGAAAAATAATACAAGAGTTTTTGTCGGACGATACTGCGTATCGGATTGCAAAATAATAGGTGAAAAGAGCGTTTGCAAGATGTTTTGAAGCACTGACCGGGCGGGTACAGTTCTGCTTAGGTTGCAAAATTTTCATAAATACAATACAATAGATTTTTGAAGTCAGTAAGCTTAGGAGAGTATTGTGAGCATATTAAAGATAAAAAATCTGACACACGATTTTAAAGATGAAGAAAAAAACGAAAAAATCCGGGCGGTAGACAATGTGAGCCTTGATGTTTCTGAGGGGCAGTTTATTGCAATTTTAGGACATAACGGTTCCGGAAAATCTTCGCTGGCAAAGCATCTGAACGCATTGCTTCTGCCGACGGAGGGTACGGTGTGGGTTGACGGGATTGACACGCAGGACGGGAAACATCTGTGGGATATCCGTCAGACTGCGGGAATGGTATTTCAAAATCCGGACAATCAGATTGTCGCGACGATGGTAGAGGAAGACGTGGCGTTTGGCCCTGAAAATATGCAGGTGCCTACGGCGGATATCTGGAAGCGCGTAGAGCGCGCGCTCGGCGCAGTCAATATGACAAAATTCCGCCACAAGTCGCCTCTGAAGCTGTCCGGCGGGCAGAAACAGCGGGTGGCGATTGCCGGTATTATCGCGATGGAGCCGAAGTGCATTATATTGGACGAGCCGACGGCGATGCTTGATCCGGTGGGCAGAAAAGAAGTTTTGGAAACCCTGCATCTTTTGAATAAGGAAAAAAATATTACGATTATCTTAATTACGCATCATATGAGCGAGACGGTGGAAGCCGATTATATCTATGTGATGAATCATGGGCGCGTGTTACTGAAAGGAAAGCCGAAGCAGGTATTTTCCGAAGTCCGGACAATGAAATCCATCGGGCTTGAAGTACCGCAGGTAACGGAACTCGCTTATATGCTCAAGCAGGACGGATTGGAAATTCCGGACGGAATTTTGACTGTTACGGAATTGCTGGAAGCGTTGGAGCATCTGAAAAAGAAATAGGAAAGAAATATGTCAATTCAATTAGAAAATGTCAGTTATGTTTACGGTCAGGGCACCAGTACCGTAACGCACGCATTAAAGAATATCAATTTGGAAATTAACAGAGGGGAGTTTGTCGCAATCATCGGGCATACCGGTTCGGGAAAGTCTACTTTAATCCAGCATTTCAACGGATTGGAAAAGCCGACGCAGGGGCGCGTTTTGTTCGATGGCGAAGATATTGCGGACAGCAAATATGACCTTCGCGCATTGCGGTGCAAAGTAGGGCTCGTATTTCAGTATCCGGAGCATCAATTGTTTGAAGAAACTGTATTAAAAGACGTCTGTTTCGGCCCGCATAATCAGGGACTTGACAAAGAGCAGGCAGAGCAGAAAGCAAAAGAGGCGTTGGAGTTGGTAGGAATACGGGAAGAACTGTACGAATTATCGCCGTTTGAACTGTCCGGCGGACAGAAGCGCAGAGTTGCGATTGCAGGAGTACTTGCGATGGAGCCGGATTATCTGATTTTAGACGAGCCGACAGCAGGTCTGGATCCGGCGGGAAGGGACAAGATTTTAAACCGCATCAAACGGCTGCATGAGATTCGGAAGATGGCAATTATTCTGGTATCGCACAGCATGGAAGATGTGGCAGAATATGCGAAGCGTTTGATCGTGATGAATCAGGGGGAAGTCATGTTTGACGGCGCGCCGGCGGAGATTTTCAAAAATTACAGGGAACTGGAAAAAATAGGACTCGCTGCGCCGCAGATTACTTATATCATGCACACATTAAAAGAGCGCGGTATGAATGTCGATGCAGACGCAATCCGATTAGAGGACGCAAAGCAGAGTATTTTAGATTACTTTAAGAAACAATGAAAAAAGCAGTGAGAAAATGATACTGCTTTCATAAGACAGGTAGTTACTATGGCAGAAATTACAATAGGAAATTATTATCCGGAAAACTCGATAATTCACAAACTGGATCCGAGAGTGAAACTGTTTGGCACGCTGGTACTGATTGTACTGCTTTTTGTCATTAACAATTTTTTCGCTTACGGCGTTATGACGATTTATCTGGCTGCCGTTATTAAGGCGTCCAGAGTTCCGTTTAAAAAATTGCTTAAAGGTCTTCGGGCAATTCTGTTTATTCTGATGTTCAGCGTCGTCATCAATATTCTGCTCACTGACGGGCACGAACTGTTTCATATCTGGGGGTTGTCCATTACCGGTGAAGGTCTGGTCAGGGGCGCATATATGGCGATTCGTCTGGTGTATCTCGTTATCGGAACGTCTATTATGACACTGACGACCACGCCGAATGATTTATCTGACGGATTGGAAAAATCGTTCGGGTTTTTGAAGGCGGTAAAGTTTCCGGTACATGAAATTGCAATGATTATGTCTCTGGCGCTGCGTTTCATTCCGACGCTGATGGAAGAAATGGATAAAATAACAAAAGCGCAGAAAGCAAGGGGAGCGGATTTTGAAAGCGGAAATCTGATTAAGCGGGCAAAGAGCCTGATTCCGGTTTTAATTCCTCTTTTTGTTTCTTCTATCCGCAGGGCGCTTGACTTGGCGACGGCAATGGAGGCGAGATGTTATCATGGCGGAAACCGTACGAAGATGAAGCCGTTAAAATATGAGCGCAGGGACGGGGCGGCGTACGCCGTTCAGTTTCTTATGATTGCGATTGTCGTCGGGCTGAATCTCTGCGTGTCGGTAGGAGGAATGGACTGGCTGCTGCCGTTTAAGTAGAGGCAGTTTCCATCAGTTTTATTAAACGGAAATTCAAATTGGGAGAAATGTTATGAAACGGGTACGACTGCTGATATCCTATGATGGCACAAATTATTGTGGCTGGCAGGTACAAAATAATGGAATTACAGTAGAAGAAGTGCTGAATAAACATCTTTCCGAACTGCTCGGAGAGGAAATCGCGGTGATTGGTGCGAGCAGAACGGATTCGGGCGTTCATGCGCGCGGCAATGTCGCAGTGTTTGATACCGAAACAAAAATACCGGCAGAAAAAATATCGTTTGCCTTAAATCAAAGGCTGCCTAATGATATCCGGATTCAGAAATCCGACGAGGTGCCGTCTGACTGGCACCCGCGCTATCAAGACAGCGTAAAGACCTATGAATATAAAATATTAAACCGGAAATTTCCGGATCCGCTCAGACGCTTTTACACGCATTTTGTATATATGCCGCTGGATTTGGAAAAAATGCAGCAGGCCGCAGCCTATCTGGTGGGTGAGCACGATTTTGCAAGCTTCTGTTCTGCAAGAAGTCAGGCAAACAGTACGGTGCGCATTATTTATAGTCTGGAGGTGACAAAGAGCGGCGATGAGATTTCTATTTTAGTTCGAGGCAACGGTTTTCTTTATAATATGGTAAGAATTATTGTCGGAACGCTGATGAAAGTCGGACTGGGCGTCTATCCGCCGGAGCATGTCCAAAAAATACTGGAGGCGGCAGACCGGTATGCGGCAGGGCCGAAAGCGCCGGCGTGCGGACTGACGTTAATCAATATTGAATATCCGGAATCGGAAGAATAGATGCCTGAAAGACTGTTTGCAAACCACGTATTTAAGGGAAAATTTAATGTTGACATGAAAAAATGTTTATTATATAATAATTATCTGTGACATGTCATGTGCGCTACAACTATGCCCAGCCAAAGCCCCGGTACAGCATAGAGGTACGGACATTGAACATAGATATCAAAGAAAATGATTAGGAGGAAGACCAATGAAAACATACATGGCCAGTCCGGCAGACATTGAAAGAAAATGGTATGTAGTTGACGCTACGGGATATACATTAGGACGTTTGGCTTCAGAAGTTGCCAAAATATTGAGAGGAAAGAACAAACCACAGTTCACACCGCATATTGATACAGGCGACTATGTGATTATCACAAATGCTGACCAAATCAAGGTAACAGGAAAGAAATTAGAACAGAAAGTTTATTACCATCATTCAGAATATGTTGGTGGTATGAAAGAGAAAACTCTGAAAGAAATGCTTGAAAGAAAGCCGGAAAGAGTTATTGAACTTGCAGTTAAAGGTATGCTTCCAAAGGGACCTCTGGGAAGAAGCATGGCAAAGAAACTTTTTGTTTATGCAGGCGCTGAACACCCACATGCAGCTCAGAAGCCTGAGGAATTAACATTTTAGTTCACTGAAAGGAGGAAATAACGATGGCAGATAAATTTTATGGAACAGGTAGAAGAAAAAGCAGTGTAGCCAGAGTATATGCTGCACCCGGAAAAGGAAAAATTACAGTCAATAAAAGAGATATTGACGATTATTTCGGATTAGAGACATTAAAGGTTATCGTACGTCAGCCATTAGTAGCAGTTGATGCGGCTGATAAGTTTGATATCACAGTTACAGTACATGGCGGAGGCTTCACCGGACAGGCAGGAGCAATCAGACATGGTATTGCCAGAGCACTGGTTCAGGCAGACGCAGATTACAGACCGGTATTGAAGAAAGCCGGATTCCTGACAAGAGATCCGAGAATGAAGGAAAGAAAGAAATACGGTCTCAAAGCCGCAAGACGTGCGCCACAGTTCTCGAAGCGATAATAAAACGAATTATTTTAAAGTATCAAAAACCCCCAAAAACCTTTGGTTATGGGGGTTTTACTTGTTTTGAAAAAACTAAAAACTAGAAAAAAGTACCGTAGGGAATGTACATCCGCTTTCGCAGCTGCCAGCATACAATAAAACTGTAACGTGTTACAGTTATGGGCTGGTCGTAAGATTTGAGTCCACCAAACGGCGGGTAAGACACCCGCCATTTTTTCTTTACTGCGTCTTTTTAGATGCAATGTATACTTTTAATAAACTGTAAAGCATCAACCGTTCTTCAATGGACAACTTGTGATATAAATTGAGAATGTCCTCTTTGTACTTATCCCGTCCCGGCGAATTGGAGCCGGTTATAAAATCGGCCACATCGCAATTTAGAATGTCGGCGATGTCAGATAAGGTTTCCAAATTTGTTTTGGTCAGACCCCGTTCAATTTGACTGATATAGCCGGAAGAAACATAAATATCAGCCGCCACATCAATTTGTCTTTTTCCGCATTCTTTCCGTTTCTCTTTAATGCGGTTTCCTATCAGTTTGTAGTCAATAGCCATAGCAATACCCCTCGTTATTATTTTGTAATAGAACAAGCATATACCAAAAATATGTTGTAATTCTATTATTTACCTTTTGTATATATGAAATAAGTATAAAACTTTCACATAAAGAATAACTTTATTAAGAACTAAAGTATAACTATTATTACTATAAATGATATTGGAAATAAAAAGAATACTATTATTGTGCGTAAACTGCTTATACTCATAATTTATAGATGTTTAGGATCAAACAAGCCTTTGCAATTTTAGCCAGTTTTTTTATTATTTTCGTATGATTCTCGTCTCACAAATCATAAGATTTTGAAAATATTTAAGGTTGACATTAGGCAATAATGGTAATAATCTAAAAGCGATAAGAGAATTTTCAGGTGTCCCACTACATCAAAGGTGGATTATGATTGGTGTTTCACCACTATAAAGGGAAAATTATGATTATAAGGGCAGAGATTTAATGTCTCTGCCCGCTTCTTTACAAATAAGATCATATGGGCTTATTTTTTACGATGTTGATACGGAGGTTCTCTTTTATTTTGAATTGGGTATTTGTCGGAACATCGTTGTAAGATAAGCTGCGGAGGGAAAAATGAATTTTGTATATGTAGCACTTGGAGGTGCAGTTGGAGCAGTAGGAAGATACGCAATTAGTCTGATGCCAACGAGGACTGAGTTCCCAATTTTAACACTGATAACAAATCTGATTGGGGCTGTTCTGATTGGATTTATTGTGGGATTTATTGATGGCAGAGACGATGCTTCAAAGAATATGTTATTATTTTGGAAAACCGGAGTATGCGGGGGATTTACAACTTTTTCAACATTTTCACTGGAAGCAGTAAATCTATTAGAGAAGAAGGCATACTTTTCCGGAGGAATTTATATGGCGCTGAGTGTCTTTGGGTGTATTGCAGGCGTCTATTTTGGGAAGAAAATAGCAATGTTATTATGCAGATAAATACTACTAGGAAGCATCATTTCGTGGAATTGGAAAGTCGGGAGGCAGAAAAAATGAAACAGAAATTGCCGGATTATAAAAATTGTATAGCAAATTTAGCAAACTCAATATTAGAGGAGTTTGGAATTAAAGAGGAAAACAGACAAGGTTTAAAGATATTAGAGCCATATTTGGAAAAAGGATATGAGAACATTGTAGTAATTTTGCTGGACGGAATGGGAAAATGTATTATGGACAAAAATCTTGAAAGAGATGGATTTTTCCATACGCATTTTGTGGGAGAATACAGTTCTGTTTTTCCGCCGACGACCGTTGCGGCAACGACTTCAATGGCAAGCGGGCAAAATCCCAGCGAGCATGGCTGGCTGGGCTGGGACTGCTATTACCCGCAGATTGATAAAAATGTTACGGTATTTCTAAATAGAGAGTCAGGCACAAATAAACCGGCGGCTGATTATAATGTTGCGTGGACATATTGCGGATATGAAAATATCCCTTTGAAAATCAGAAATCATGGAGGCAACGCATATGAAGTGACTCCATTTATGGAACCATTTCCGGAGACTTTCAAAGAAATATGTCAACAGATAAAAGTATTGTGTGAAAAACCGGGAAAGAAATATATATATAGTTACTGGAATGAGCCGGATTCTGTGATGCATACGAAGGGGTGCGAAAGCAAAGAGAGCAAACAGACGGTACGGGATTTGGAAGAACAGGTACGGTTATTGTGCGCAGAGTTAAAAAACACTTTGGTTATTGTGACTGCGGATCATGGACATATGGACGCGAAAGGCGTTGCGATTACGGATTATCCTGATATTATGGAGTGTTTGGTCAGAATGCCGTCTATTGAAGCCAGAGCTTTGAGTTTATTTGTAAAAGAAGACAAGAGGAAACAGTTTGAGGAGGCGTTTCATAAAGCGTTTGGGGACAAGTTTCTTCTTTGGACAAAAGAACAGGTGCTTGAGAAAAAGATATTTGGGACAGGCAGGGAACACCCGGTTTTTCGGGGAATGCTTGGCGATTATCTGGCAGTTGCAGTCAGCGATTTGTATATTTGCAACACAAAGAGAGAAGCGGACGCATTTATAGGCGTACATGCCGGCCTTACAGAAGACGAGATGATCATTCCGCTGATTGTTGTAGAGAAGAAATAAAAAAGGCGCAAATCAATAAATCATAAAGATAGAAAGAGTTGGGTTTTCTGCCGGCGCATAGGGAAGTAAATGGACTGCCACAGCAGATGTTTTGGAGGAGACGTTCGATATGAGCGATTTCAATGATGTGCTTAAAAGTTTTGTCACACAAAGTCAAGAAATATTAGGAGATAATCTGATTGGGATTTATCTTCATGGTTCTGCCGCTATGGGGTGCTATAACGAGAAAAAAAGTGATATTGATTTGTTGGTTGTAGTAGAGGAAACTGTTCCAAACAACATAAAGCATCGCTTCATGGATATGGTGATAGACTTAAATACATATGCTCCGCCAAAAGGAATTGAACTAAGCATTATTAAAAGAGCGGTATGCAATCCGTTTGTTTATCCGACGCCTTTTGAATTGCACTTTTCCGTTACACATTTGGACTGGTATAAAACGAATCCTTTAGATTATATTGACAAAATGAAGGGAACAGACAAAGATTTAGCGGCGCATCTTACTATTATTTATCATAGAGGGAAATGTCTTTACGGAAGCGGTATTAAAGACGTTTTTGGAGTAGTCAGTAAAGAAGACTACTTTGACAGTATTTGGAGTGATATTGAGAATGCGGAAACGGAAATAATGAATAATCCCACTTACATGATTTTAAACTTATGTAGAGTATTAGCGTACAAAAAAGAGGAACTTATCCTGTCAAAACAGGAAGGCGGTGAATGGGGAGTATGCAATGTCCCTGAAAAGTATCAGCCTTTAATAGCGCAGGCATTGGCTGAATATTCATCTGATAAATCAACAGAGTGGGATAAAGATTATGCTCGTGGATTTGCTGCATATATGATAACGCAGATAAAGAATTAAAGCGTATGCAACTCCCAGTTGACAGATTTCCAACCGGCGATTGGTGGCGCGCAACCGCAAAAAACGCTATGATTTTCTCAGCGGCAGGCAGAGATGGCCGTCGACAAATTGATGCGGAGGAAAGAAAAATGATCTTAGCAGACAAGATAATGAATTTAAGAAAAAAGAACGGCTGGTCACAGGAGGAACTTGCGGAGAAAATGCAAGTGTCGAGGCAGGCGGTCTCTAAATGGGAAGGCGCGCAGACCACACCGGACTTGGAAAAGATTTTGGCGCTTAGTAAACTTTTTGGCGTCACGACGGATTATCTGCTCAAGGACGAGATTGAGGACGAAGAATTTGTGGACGAGCCGGATTGTGCGCCTGTAAAACGGGTTTCTCTAGCCCTTGCGAATGAATTTTTAGAGTGGAGACGACAGGCGGCCAAACGAATTGCCGCAGCCACGCTATTGTGTATTGTTGCCGTAATCCCGTTGCTGCTTTTAAGCGCGGCAACGGAAACGTCGGAGCATCTTGTTTCCGAAAATTTTGCCGCCGGCGTGGGGCTTGTCATTTTATTCCTGTTTGTCGCTGCTGCTGTGGCGATTTTCGTCTCCTGCGGTTTCAAAAATGCCCCTTTCGAGTTTATCGACAAACAGCCCTTTGAAACGGAATACGGCGTGGACGCAATGGTAAAGGAAAAACAGAAGGCGTATCGGTCTGCTTATGTAAGAAGCAATATCATTGCCACCAGCCTGTGCGTTCTCTCACCTGTCCCGCTTTTTGCAGGACTTGTTACGGAAAAAGAGTTTTTCATGGTGGTCATGCTGACCGTCACGCTGCTTTTGGCCGGAATCGGCTCCGCCCTTTTTATCCTTGCCGGTGTGCGCTGGGCGAGTATGCAGAAGCTTCTGAAAGAGGGCGACTATGACCTGCGGCATCAGAGAAAAAACCGTATCAAGGAAACTGTCTCCACGACCTACTGGCTGAGCGCCACCGCCGTCTATCTCGGCTGGAGTTTTTTGACGAACGATTGGGAGATTACATGGGTTGTCTGGCCGGTTGTGGGGATACTGTTCGCCGCCGCCATGTGTCTATGCAATCTGCTCATCGATCGGGATACCAAGCGATAAATTGCGTTGTATTGGGACGGAAACGAAACAAAAGTGCGCAATGAAAATCAGGTGCCAAAGTATGAAAAGTGCATATAATCTTTCCGGCTTCCCCAAAATCCACGATAAAATCCGTATTTTCTTAAAATTTTTACCAGACTGCAGTTTAAAGGAATCGAGTACTGATTTTGCTTTGGCTTCCAAAAAGACCCCGACAATATTTTTTTGCCTTCAATCATGTAGTTTTCATTAGCGTTAATATCAAACGCAGTGCCGATACAGTGCTCGGAGGAGGAACCCGCGCCTCTCCAACTGTAACAGCCGATATCATGGATTGGAATACGGGATTTACTTTTATAGATTTCATGAAACATCTTTTTTACTGATGGCGCCAGACCTTTATGGACTGTAATATAAAATTTTCTGGTATACCATTTTCCACCTGATTTATCCCAGACTTTAATGGATATGGTTTTCATGTTTTTTGAGGCGGCAGAGCTGCTTTTATACCAGTATCCTTTTTTGCCAAAAAGTCTTTTCCGCTTACTCTCATAAGGTTCATGCTCATAAGTATAATAGTCGCAATATTTTCCATAAACCTTAGCGTTGCTGACAATTTGCCCGTAAGAGGTGTTTTTATAAGCATAGACTTTGTAATTGTAAAGGACGCCGTTCTTTAGTTTTTTATGGGTGAAAGTACATTGATTGCGGCGTTTTATCGTTTTCAGCTTTTTATAGTGTTTTTGGTTATTTTTGGAACAATAAATAATGTACCCGCTGGCATCGTTTACCTTTTTCCATGTAATGGTAATAGTTCCCGGCTTTTTGGAAACGGCTTTTTTGATTTTTGTGGAAGTATATTCCAACTGACCGCTTATACTGTTCGAGAGAGGCCCTTCCACCGTCAGGCTGCCTTCTTTTACGACGGGAGAAATTTTATAGTAATATGTTTTTCCAACATATACAGTACCGTCCAAGTAGGTCACCGTATCAGAAAGACCTGCAATGACAGAACCGATTTTTGAATAGACGCCCTCTTTTTGCGCGCTCCGGTAAATGTTATATTCCATGACTGATTCATCAGTTGCCCATGACAGCCGGACTCCCTTTCCTTTTACGGATTTTGCAGAGGTAATTTTAGGCGTTTCAAGCGGAATACAAACTGCGTCCGTAATAACTCCCAAGCTGAGATAGTCCTGATCATAGAAATCATATCCATGCACAATGATTTTGTAATAATAAGAGATTCCACGTTTGATTTCATCATCGCAGTAATAGTTTCTGTAAAACGGCACTGTATCCAGTAACGTATATTCGCCGTTTTTTGATGTGGAACGATAGATGTAAAAATCATAGTCCCATATATCATCTTCCGGCTCATAATCCCATTCTAAAGTGGCGCATAAATCGGAAGTGTCTGTTGTGGCAGTCAGAAAATAAACATCATTTAATATTCGGCGGTTGTCGTTTTCAGATGCAGTTTCAAATTGCTCTGCTGCATGGACGGTTTTTATTGTGTTTGGCGTCAGGCCAGCCAGTAAAACGGTCATTCCCATGAGCAGTATTATTTTTCGTAAGTATCTCATAATTACTCCTTTTCTAAAAGTTTTGATAAAAAAGCACAAACAGTATAATTATAAAAATCGCTATTGTAAAGAGCAGTGCTACAGAAACTTTTTGTGTTTCTTCAGGACGTGGAACTGTCTTTTTCCTGTATTTTACAATGTTTGTACGTGCCCGTAAATTCTGATGAAGTAAGGCAAGCGGATCGGACTGGTTCAAAATACGTTCATAAAAATCCTGAATCCAAGCGACATCAGAGCGCGTACAGAGATCATCTTCAAAAGCGCCTGCTTCATGAGCCATATGATTTCTGATATGGCGCAGGCGTTTTAACTGTTTTAAATCGCTTTCCCAAGAGGGAATACGGCAGTAATTACCGTATGAAACGGTTTGCATTTCATCGATATAATTTGTAACGCCATTATGGGATTGAAACATGTCATTGCACAGTTTCTCAAGATTTTTAAATTCTTCAAAAAAGATATAATTGATGTTACTCATTTTGTACTTCCTTTTTCCTGCTCATTTTAAGATGTGATTTCCGGACGATTTTTCATCGACGATACCATTACGCAATATGATAAAAAATTACTCTTTAAGACATTATACAATAAAATAGGCAGAGGAAACAATTAGTTTGACGCCGAATATAAAAAAATTTGAAAAAGTGTCAATATATGCTGTATAATTAAAACAATTAGAGAAGCACGATAACAAAGGTAAAGAAAGAGGAGTACAGGCAGAAAGGTTATGAAGAAGATTGTTACCGAGGAAGCTATGTTGCGTGAATACGGAAATCCAAAAAGTGTTTTTGTAAATCTTTTTAACAGAGAACCAAAGCAAGAGCATGGCATTTATTATTTTGGAAATGAAGACGACGGCGACTTTTTTGATGAAAGTGATGTTCAAATATGGAGAAATGGTTCATTAAAAAATCATTGGCATAGTAGAGCGTTGTTGGAAAATAAAATATCGTATCATTTAGTAAATGAAATTATTAAAAATAGTTCATGCGTTGTTGATTTAGCCTGTGGCCCGGGAATGGGACTGATACCGTCCATAAAGCAGATAGACGCAGCGTTTCCCTGCATGGCTTCTGATGCCAATACATTGGTTTTAGAAGAATGGAAACGATATCTGGGAGCAGATGAAGAAGTAAAGAAACTGGATTTTGCAGCGTTTTCTGTTTTCGATATACCGTTCCAAAATAATAGTATTCAGGCATATAGCAGTTATATCGGATTATCCAATACACGCCATGGGAATGATGGATATAAAAAGGCGTTATCTGAAATCTATCGAACTTTGGTTGAAGGTGGTATGTTTTATGCAATTGAGTCAGAATGGAATGATATTCCGGCGATTTTAGATTTATTTGATAAAATAGGTATGCAGCCTTGGCAGATATTTGAGGAGAAACAGATTTCGTGGCATGACAGATTTATCGAATGTGGTTTTGAGATTGTCTATGAACGGCCACAGGAGTATCGTTCGTTAAGAAAAGAAGATAATGAATTGGGAGAGGCAGCCTTCCGATATGGTGTAAACATTGGACTTTCGTTTAATGCTTATATTGTAAAAAAGAGGGGGATTTGATACACCCTGCACTTTTGTTTTGATAGTTATTTTATTGGTTGTTGCTATGATTTTTTTAATCAGTAAACTTATCAAGAAAAAATAAATATGTTTCAGGAAAGGGGAATAACCGGTATGGCGACATGGATTAGTCATATGATGATTGTGGACAACCTGTTAAATCGTGGCATTGGATTGGACAAAACCGGTTTTGCTGTGGGGAATATAGCGCCGGATTGCAATATCGAAAATGAGGATTGGACACAGTTTACTCCACCGAGAAATGTAACGCACTTTATGACCGGGAAAAGCAAATTGACAGCGGATTATGAAGGGTTTTATCAGAAGTATATTCAGGATAAATCCTTTTCCTCAGAGGAAGAATATGCTTTTTTTATGGGATATTACACGCATTTAATTACAGATGTATTGTTTCAGTCAATGGTACGTGATGAAAAACGGGTGGAAAGATGTTTTGAGCGGATTAAACAAAGCGTTGAATTTTATAGGAAAATAAAAGGGTATCCGCAAAATTTTGATACACTAAAACAGGTAATTGGCAAGGGTAGGTGCTTCTATGACATACATGTTTTGGAAATCAATTATTTAAAAGAAAATCCGGCTTCTGCGTATAATACTGTGTTGCGAAGAATTGATACTTTTCCTGATTATATGGATATTCTGCCTGAAGGCGCGATTGTAAGAAAAATTAAAGTGATGGCTTCTGAACCGGGTGAAGATACATTGGAAGAATTTATATTTTTTGATGAGAAAGAGTATCAGAATTTTATTCTGGAAAGTAGTGATTTTATTTATGAAATCCTTCAAAAAAGATGCAACAGTCATTAGTATACAGGGAGAAAAGAGTATATTATCATGCTAATAGATTATCACAACAGGATATATGGAAGAAGTTAATAATAAATAGACATATATATCGACGCAGAAATATGCTTGTAGTATAATTACAGAGTGTTTTATAGAAATATGAAAGGGGATTGTTTTATGGCAAATATCCTTCAAAGAGATGGATTAACAGTAGAGTTGCTTGAAAAATTATCATATAAATCGGAACTAGGTATTAACCTTAAGAAAAATTTGCATTATTTTGACAAAGAAAGCCTTTTTGATGAATTAGTGAAAATAAATGAATGGTATGACGAATTTGAGGAATTATATGAATTGGCTCTTGACTATCGAATAAAGAGTATACAATCAGCGATGTTGAAATACGAGCGTTATTATCCGGATCATCAGGCTAGAAAAGTATTTGATGACCTATTAGGCTTTCGTTCGCTATGTGATAATTATGACGATGTATTGGCATTGTCAGAAATAGAAGAATTAAGGGTTGCTGACATGTCGAAAGGAAAAGCGGATGATGATGGATATAGAGGTGTGCATGTGTATTTTCAATTAAGTGGAAGTCATTATCCGATAGAAATTCAATATAATACTTATTATGATAGACAGTTCAATAATTGGCTGCATAAATATATTTATAAGAAGAATTACGATAATTCAGTAGGGGTACAGTTGCGAAAATTGTATGAAAGTGCTAAAATTCAAACAGAACAGGATTTTAAGGAGGAGCTGAATCATGTGTTATCTGGTTGCTAAAAATGTAGATGCTGTTGGCTGTGTTGCATTGAGAACAACGCATGGAAAGCATCTCTCAGAATTTAAGAGAAAAATTGAAAAGGCGGTAGGATATGAAAAAATCCAACTTGTAACCATTAGCAGACCATCTGCATACGGCGAGTATGAACCATACAATTTTGTAGATACAAAAGAAGAATTTGAACATGCGGTAGTGAATATGTAAAGTTGTATTTATGGGCATTTCCGAAGATTTCGGAGATGCCTTTTATATTCTGAAGAAAAGAAGATAATGACTTGGGAGAAACGTCTTTTCGACATGGTGAAGATACACTGGAAGAATTTATATTTTTTGATGCGAAACAGGATTTAAAGAGGATTCAAGACATGGTAGAAAAATACAAAGTGATTACATTGTGTGGAAACACAAGATTCAAAGACGATTTTATGAGAATGCAAAAAGCACTTACGTTACAAGGTAATATTGTTATTTCAGTGGGCTGCTTTGGAAATCACTGTTATCCGCCTGTTTTTTATACTTTAAATTTTTGTAACTATTCAGTTTTCAGCCATACCAGCTCGAATCCGCAGATAAATGAATTGCTATATTTGTTTATAAATCGCCTTTTGCCAATAAATTATCTTTCCCCATGCCACAGACATAGGGATTTGCATCATATTTATAGCAGATATCCAAAAAATCAGAACGCTGTTTAGGGTCATTCATTATTTTTACAAGTAATTCATGGGGAATCGTTCTTGCGTATGCTCCGGGCCCTGCCATCTCAATATTTTTCACACCAAAGTTATTGAGTAAATTTTCTAATTCATCTGGCATAAAAGTATAGGTTATACACCATGGAGTCCCGCCTTTTTCATATTCGGCTATTTCATCTTCTCCTCCCATAAGTCCTTCCGTCATCAGTTTTTCTATATTATTCTTTTGGAAGTGAAAGGTATCTATCGCATTTTGTCTGTTTGATATACACCATTGGACAAAAGGATCGTCAGAATGTTCATTCAGGATAAATTGATTTTTCTGAATGGGATTGGCGAGATACGGCAGGATACCCAGACGACTTGCTACACTTATTATAATACGTTTTTTTGCAATGCGTACAAGTTCACCGATAACATGGTTCTGATTGGGATAAGTATATGAAATCGGAGCATCAAAAGAAACAACCATATCGAAGCATTGATCTGAATAATCGCTTAGATCTTCCAATGCGCCTTTGACAAAAGTTATGTTGTTGATGACGCCGGCCTGTTTTGCCAATTCCTTTGCTTTGTTTATCATAGACTGGGAAATGTCAAAATGCGTAACCTTGCAGCCATGTTTTGCAAGAAGAATAGAAAACCGCCCGCTTCCGGCACCGGCGTCAAAAACGGTATTGATACCTTTTAAATTTTTGAGAAGCGTTCTCTCTATGTGGCTTTTCTGAATAATATCATCAATATAAGTTTCTTCACGATGACTTTCAAGCTCGCCCTTGTCAGGCAGGTTCCAAAGACGTTCCGATATTTTTCTGCTGTAATCTTTCATTATATTTTTATTCACTTAAAATTCCTCCGATAAATTTAAAATCGTGTTCCTTTACAGGAAAAGGGATTGTTTTATGAAAAGGCAGATTCAATCCGCATTTTCTCAGAATCTAATTAAGCCTTAACGAATCAAACACAGTGGTGATCCATCGGGTTATGCGTTTATTTGTATCAAAAAGATCCGTATATCTGTCCTGTTCCGAAAACCATGCTGTACTGACCAGCTGCTCTGCCAGAATCACATAAGGAAGTGCAACACGTTCCTCGTCGGTAAGGGTTACTATGCTGTCATATCCCAAAAGAATATTCCGGTAGATGTCCAGCCACTTTGACAACCTGTCCTGATTTTTTTCATCAAAGCTCTCGCTCAAAATTGCCATAGCTGCATAGCAGGGATCATAGATACGCAGGTTCTTCTCTGACAGTTCAAAGTCAATAAAGCCCCATTTGTCTTGGGAAACGATAATGTTTGACGGGTTTGGATCCCGATGAATAATCTGTTTGGGAAGTTTGTCATACAGTTTCCCAAATTCATTCAAATATTTTTGGCAAAACAGTTCCGTAAGCGGCAAAATTTCTTTTGATATTGGCAGCGCCCAATTTTTTACGGATTCATACAGATTTACTTCATTCACCGGTGTTTTGGCCTGACACAAAATAAGATGAAGCTGTCCGATGATCTCACCGACAAATCTGGCTTTTGCAATAAAATCGCCTTTATAAAAATCATGAGCAATCATTTGTGTGCCGGATATACGCCGGGTCAGATAGAAAAAAAGTTCGCCGTCCTGTATGTATGGCCGCCCGTCCGTTGTTTCGATTGGAAAAGGCACACATAAGCGGGAGTCTTTTATTGCATTGCAAAGCGAAATTGCGTTTTTGACTTCGGCAGAATTTTTAGAAAGCTTCAGAACAAAATCGTTACCTACATAAAAGGCTCTGTTACTTTTTTCTCCATTGCTTTCGTGGTAGACAGCAGAGATTGGTTGATTTTCTAATTTCCAATATTTCAGAACACTTAAAACTTTCTTATGAGATATCATATAATCCTCCTTGAACAGGTTCAATCTGTAAGGCCGTTTGGCGCGCCCTTTTTTTATAAAGGCAGAAGGTGTGCAGCCAAATTCACGCCGGAAGGCTTTATAAAATCCGGCGTAGGTATCAAATCCGTATTCCGGTATTACATCAATTCCTTTGCTGCCGCAGCGAATTTCATAAATCGCATGGATCAGTCTGCGCCGAAGGATATATTGCATCACCGACATTCCGACAACTGACTGGAACAGCCTGTAATAATGGAACAGAGAATAACCAGCCTGTTCAGAAAGTTCCGTAGCGGTGATAGTCGTCTTCAGATTATCTTCTATGTAATTGAGGCTGTCTTGTATGCTTTTCCGGTAATTCATTTACTTTTCCCTCTTAACAACTTTGAGATTGCTTATATAGTATAACACATAAATTAACAAATACCTTTCCGGCTTTGCGAAGTTTTAGACCTCGGATACAAGCAAAACATAATATAATCGTAAAATATGGTTAGTACGATATGAAAACGACAGAAAGTAGAGTCGTGTCAAAATGTTTTCACGAAAGAAAATATATGGTTTTATTCTTGAAGCAATGGTATAATTTTAAGAAAGAGATCGGCAATTCAGGAGAGAAACATTTATGGAATTTCGGATAATACACGACTGGAAGATATTATAATTGTGTTTGAGCAGATGTGTAATATCCCTATTAAAGGCGATGAGATTTTGTTTGAAACCGGGACTTATTCTTTTACGGGTGAGCCGATGTTTTATTTTTCGTTAGTCAGGCAATTTTCTAATGGTAAGGGAGAATATTATCAACTCCATGCGGAGGTGCTGTATACACCGACAGACGAAAATAAAGATTTTGAACAGAGTGTCTGAAATGAGGATATTGAAGAAAACATATTCGTTTCATTGCTTATGTAGAGAAAGCGCTGTGACAGAATATATGGAGAATGATGAAAATGGCAATCACAAAAAATGTACAATCCGATGAAAAAATTATTGAAATGGCAAAAGCGGCATTTCCGGATAAGAGAGTATCATGTATCAAAGAATTAACAGAGGGAATGTGTAACGTAACATACAACGTTACCTTTCATGACGGAAGTGAGAGTGTACTAAAGATTGCATCTAAAGACAGAACAGGAAATACATCAAACGAAATTAACCTGATGAAAGCAGAAGTTGATGCGATGCGTATTGTATCGAATAATTGTTCATTCAAGGTTGCAGATATTTATTATTATGATACATCTGGAAAAATATGTGATGGGGATTATTTCTTTATGGAAAAACTGCCCGGTGATAATTTTATATTTGTAAAAGATAGTATGTCAGAACGCATGATTTTCAATATCAATGAAGAAATAGGTGTGATTTCTAAACAGCTTACAAAGATAAAAAATTCTGAATTTGGATTTTTAGGAGATGATAAAAGATATCATTCATTATATGATTTTGTAAAGGTTATGCTCACAAATCTGATTGCAGATGCAAAGCAAAGAGGCATAGATATTGTTTATGATGCTGATACTTTTACGAATCAATTAGAAAGAGATAAATCGGCATTTGAAATGATACATAAGGCGTCATTAGTTCACTGGGATTTGTGGGAAGGAAATATATTTGTTAAAGATGGACATGTATCGGGGGTCATTGATTGGGAAAGAGCTGTATGGGGCGAGGCGTTTATGGACGACCGTTTCCGATATCACAATAGAGGGGAAGCATTTCTTAAAGGTTTTGGCAAGACATCATTTTCCGAAGACGAACTAAAGCGAATGAGATGGTATGATATTATTCTGTATTTAACAATGATGATTGAGGTTTACTACAGAGAGTATGAAGATAAGGGACAGTACCTTTGGGCAAGGGAGATGCTGGAGGAGGTATTTTAATAAAACAATAGACAGATGATAGTAACTGAAATTGGTTACTATCATTTTTTTAAATTTCGTAATTCAACTACTGGTAGAATATTCATCAAAAACTAAACAGACCAGTTATTGCTTTATTGAGATGTGAGGAATAGGATATACCTATGGAGGAGGATACATATGAACATTGGAGAAGTTATTATAAATAAAAGAAAGTCGCTAGGTTACACGCAGCAGGCATTGGCAGATAAAGTAAACGTGTCATTCCAAGCAGTATCTAAATGGGAAAACGGCACCTCATGTCCTGAGATTGAATTACTTCCTGCATTAGCAAAGGCTTTGGGAACAAGTGTTGATTCTTTACTCGGATATGAGGCGGTTATCAATTCTGATTATGAAAACAGGTACCAGTCCGACGGATATTATTGGGGCTTAGAGCCAAACCAGTTGTGTTATGAAATAATGAAATTAAGACCGCCAATAAAGCCTTTGAAAGTGCTGGATATAGGTTGTGGAGAAGGGAAAGATGCAGTTTTTCTGGCCAGAAATGGTTACATAGTTTCTGCGCTAGATGCCACAGATAAAGGAATTGAAAAAGGAAAGATATTAGCCCAAAATTATGGCGTGTCAGTAAACTTTTTTAAGGCAGATATTGAGGATTACAGACTAAAGGAAAACTATGACATAATATTTTCTAGTGGAGTTTTTCATTTTGTAAAGCCGGAGTATCGAGATGATATATTTCGGAATTTGAAAGAGCACACAAATAAAAATGGTATCCATGCAATGAATGTTTTCGTGGAAAAGCCTTATATTGCTGTTCCGGAAAGTAAGAAAAATGGTATTAACAGATTTAGATGGAAATCGGGAGAATTGTTTACGCAGTATCATGATTGGGTAATTCATAAGATAGATGAGGTAACTTTTGATTGCAATAGTGGCGGCGTTCCACATCAGCATTGTATGGACATATTGATTTCAGAAAATGTGATGTATTAAGAATAAAAGCATTGGTATTTGAAAATCTGTGGCGGGAGCATGAAGATAACGAATAAAATATTTAATTGTATTTTGAGCAATATTGGAAAAGCACGATATCGATAAAGATGCTATTTTATTTATAGCATTAGATGAGAGAGAAAATAAATGGGTAAAAAAGAAATAATAACAGAGAGCCTTGGCTATATTGAGAAAAATTTGAAACGAAAAATAAACATTGAGGAAGTTGCTGATTATGTGGGATATTCAAAATTTTACTTTTCCAGAATGTTTAAGCAGGAAATGAATATTTCTGTTATGGAATATGTCAAGGAAAGAAAAATTATATGTGCTTCAGAATCTATTCTGCAAGGAACCAAAATTCTTGATGTGGCGATTGAATATGGCTGGGAATCTCATAGTGGGTTTATTAAAGCTTTTAAGAGTTATTACGGCTTTTCTCCATCTCTCTTGTATGCGATGAATTTAGAAATTATTCATCTAGGAGGTAGTGATATGAGGAGTTATACTTTTTATGAAAAAACCGATGAACATATGTCAAAGGAAAATTTATTGGAATTATTGAGGAAAAAAATGACAGAAAGTAAGTTGGATATTACAGAGTTGGAAACAGTCTATGATTTCTGTCAGAAGTTGTATGCAAATAGGAAAAGATATTCTGGAGATGAATATATTACCCATCTATTAAATGTGTCGTTGCTTCTTGTCCAAATGGGAGCAGAGGAAAATATAGTTTATGCGGGAATGTTTTGTGATGCGTTTCGGAAGACAGATGTTTCGGCAGATGATATAAAGAAATATCTGCCAAAAAATGTTGGAGAAATTATTGTACGATTAAGAGGTTATGATATTGAGAAAGATGGTCTGGAAGATGAAGAATGTGCCATTATAAAAATGGCAGAACGGCTTCATAATATGCGAACTCTGGAATACATGGAGGAAAGCGAGAAAAAGAGAAGGGCAAAAGAAACTATTTCGATATTTATGCCGGTGGCGAGAAAATTGAAAAACGAAAAGATAATTAACGAGTTAAATTCTCTGTCAATGAAATATGTAATGTAATTTTAAAGTCGGTTTTACAAGCGAGTAAAATCGGCTTTTGCTATTTTATTAGGGTGGTGGCTATGGTAAAATGAACATAAGTAGATTTTCATTCGGAGGTAAAAGGGCAATATGAAGTGTTATGCACAGGTATATGTCATTGATAGTATTGAGGCGGCAAAAACATACTGCAAAGCATTTGGCGCAGAAATAACATTGGAAATGAAAAACGACAGTGGAACTGCCTATGAACATTGTGTCTTATCAGTTGGCGGCGAACCCTTTTTAGCACTGGCTGAAGCAAAAAACCAAGATGGAGTGGAAACTATTCACAAAATGAAATGGCAGACAATGACTTTTAATGCGTCTGAATTGGGAACTGTTGATGCAGTAAGAAACGCATATGATGTTTTACGCGATGGCGGTGTTGTTGTGGACGAAATTGGAACACTTCCATGGAGTACTTGTTGTGCCAACGTTATTGATAAGTATGGTGTGTGCTGGTGGATTTCTATTTAGCAGGTAAAGTGCTTTTAATGGAAACCTGAAAAAAATTTTAAATAACGCACAATGTATTTGAATATTCTAATATTATGTGGTAAAATTAAAACAAATAATTTTGAAAAACGCATAAAGTATTAAAAATAAATAATATATTGTGCTGACTTTAAAATGGCAGGAGGTGATGTGCGATGAAGCATTATGAAAAGCTGCTTGCAAAGGGAGGTTTTTCAAGAAAACAACTGATAGAGCTTGTGGGAACGGCAACAGTAGCGAATCAAGTGATCTATGAATATCAGAAAAAAGGGTTGATAGAAAAAGTCAAAAGAGATTTTTATGTGGTAATCAGCATGGAAACAAAACAGCCGATGTTATCTCGTTATCAGATAGGTTCCAATCTGTTCCCAGATGCATGTATCACGCATCACAGTGCATTTGAGGTATTTGGTTATGGAAGTCAGGTGTTTTATGAGTGCTATGTTGCAACGGAGAAGCGGTTTAATGATTTCGAGTATGACGGAGTGATGTATCGCCGCATAGAGCGTAAGCCTGATATAGAAGTAGTACAGCAGGACAACATACGTGTGACATCTATGGAGCAGACGGTTGTAGACAGTATTCGTGATTTTGAAAAGATAGCAGGTCTTGAGGAAGTAATACGTTGTATGATGTTGGTGCCGGGACTGAACGAACAGAAAGTGCTGGAATGTCTGGCAAGAAACAACAATGGTTTTCTGTATCAGAAATGCGGATACCTTTTTGAAGAAATGCAGGAAGAATTTCACTTTTCTACCGAATTTTTTGAAACGTGTGAGGACGGTTCCTCTGACGCAAAACGTTACCTGATGAAAGAGTCACAGGACAATGTATTTCATAAGCGATGGAAGCTTTATGCACCAGCTTCGTTGAAGGGACTGATAGATAAGGGGTTTGATGGTTATGATGCAATGGGATAAATTAACTCTGGGCAGAATGGCAAACGAATTAGGATTTCAGAGAGATACGCTGGAAAAAGTATGTCGTCTGGCGAATGTGTTGAAGTTTATGGAATCAGATAAACTTTTGGCAGAAGGGATTGCCTTGAAAGGCGGTACAGCTATTAACCTTACTATTTTTGATTTACCAAGACTTTCTGTTGACATTGATTTGGATTATTGCAGAAGTATTGACAGAGAAGAAATGCTTTCGGACAGGGAAATTATTACAGACAGAATCAGCAAGTATATGACGGCAAACGGATATGTTCTGAGTCCGAAATCAAAGAAGTATCATGCGTTGGACTCCTTTGTGTATGAATATGTGAATTGTGGAGGAGTAAAGGATAATCTTAAGATTGAGATTAACTATATGCTTCGCTGTCATGTACTTCCGGTAGCAAGAAGGGGAGTGAAACTGCCATGGAGTGAGGAGAAACTTCTCGTGCTTTCAGTCGCACCATTGGAGATATTTGCTTCTAAAATGGTAGCATTACTTACAAGAACGGCTCCGCGAGATTTATATGACATACATAACATGGTTAGGTTTGGACTGTTTGACGAAAGTGA
>CANRMF010000003.1 GCA_947631665.1 uncultured Lachnospiraceae bacterium
TTTTTAGCCACCGAATGATGGCTTATTTGCTATGCTCTTTTTTAATATCTAACCACTACTTATTTGTTTCAAACTTCAATCCTCCTGCGTTGTTTATAAAATTATTATAAAAAAGATGGAAGAAAAACACAAGACGCGTAACCATTCAATGAAAAGCTGCTGATTTATCCGCGGATTCAATCCGGTATGGCTGAAGACTGAATAATTACCAATATACTATCTTTTATATCGTTAATTATTGATATTACTTTTCGTTCATGTTACAATAAGTGCATACAATATTTTGTAATTGCGTGTAGAAAGTTGGTGTTTCCTTGAACAAAAAAGAAATTGTAAAAATGGTACTAAAAAATAAAGGCGGTATTGCAAAAACCGCTGATTTTACCGCAAAAGGTATCAAAAATTATGATGTGGCTGCACTTTGTAAAGAAGGTTTTATCGAAAGAATCCGACGAGGTGTCTATCAATTTCCACAAAACGATCAAATTACAGAGGAACAGTTGATACGGGAACTTCTTCCACAAGGAATTGTTTGTTTGGAATCGGCTTTGTTTCATTATGGATATAGTGATTTTGCTCCCCGAAAATGGTCTGTTGCTGTGCCAAGAACAGCGTCCCGTTCCATAAAAAAAATAGAGGAGTTCCCGATAAAAGCTTACTATATTCAAAAACAATTTTTTCAACTGGGGAAAGTCACAGATGATTTTAACGACGTAGCACTTGCTGTATATGACCGAGAACGCACAATATGCGATTGTTTTAAGTATCGAACAAAACTTGACAGCGAAACTTTTAATAAAGCCGTCAACGCATACGCAACAGATAAAAATAAAAATCTTGCTCACCTCTCGAAATACGCAAAGGAAATGAAACTTTATGCAAAAGTTATGAATGTAATGGAGGTGTTACTCAATGGCTGATATTGCCGCATCTGTAAAAGATTTCCTGACGAAACCGTTTACAGCATCAGTAAAAAGAAAAGAGTTTACAGAACAATGGTATGCTGCTAATAACGAGTGGAGGTAACTCTTATTATCCTGATAAAATGATAAACGCATGAATTGATCAAAGTACATTCAGACACAAAATAAGGGATAGAAACTGTAAAAACGGTATAGCCACAGACTATACCGTTTCAAAAAGCCAAACATCTATATTAAACTGTAAATTGCTTGGAATATCTTCCTTGCGAATGATATCCAAAGACCACATTTTTTATTCTTTTCCATTCCAGCAATAGGTACAGAGTTTGTCCGGATCAATACCGACAGATTCGAGCATATCGTCCAGACGATGGTATCTAAGAGATGTAAAATTCAATTTTTTACGAATTCCTTCTACCATTTTTTCATATTTCTCTGAGTCCGGATCTGCATATTCCTGAAGTACCTCGTCTGTCACTTCGCCGCCCTCAAGTTCGTTAATTACAACTCTGCCGATGAGTTCCATTTCTGAGGAGGAACGGGAGAAATTTAAGTACTTGCACCCAAACAGCAGCGGCGGGCAGGCAGGCCGGATATGTACCTCCTTTGCTCCGCTTTCATAAAGAAACTCTGTCGTCTCCCTCATCTGCGTTCCGCGAACAATCGAATCGTCAATTAACAAAAGCCGCTTCCCCTGTATCAGTTCATGAACCGCCAACAGTTTCATATGCGCAATCAGATTTCTCTGCGTCTGGATTGTCGGCATAAACGATCTCGGCCATGTCGGCGTATATTTGACAAACGGTCTGGAAAATGGAATGCCGGATTCATTTGCATATCCGATGGCATGGGCTGTACCGGAATCCGGTACGCCTGCAACCACATCGACCTCCACATTGTCCCGACGCGCCAAAAGTTTTCCACAGTTGTAGCGCATCTTTTCAACGCTGACGCCCTCATAGGAAGCGGCAGGATATCCGTAATAAACCCAGAGAAATGTACAGATTTTCATTTCACTGCCCGGACGGACTAACGTCCGGCATGTATTTTCATCAAACACGACAATCTCTCCCGGCCCGAGTTCCCTGTCCATTTGATATTCCAAATTCAGGAACGAATAACTTTCAAAACAGGCGCAACGCGCCCCTTCCTTCTTTCCTAAAACAACCGGCGTTCTACCCATTTTATCTCTGGCAGCGTAAATTCCCTTCGGCGTTAAAATGAGCAATGACAGGGAACCGTCAACCGCCTCCAGTGCGTATTGAATTCCTTCTATCAGATTGTCCTTCTGATTGATTAAGGAAGCGACCAACTCCGTCGAATTGATTTCCCCATTACTCATTTCAAAGAAATGTGTGCCGTCCTCTAAAATATCTTTTGCAAGCGCTTCCGCATTGTTAATTTTGCTGACAGTCGTAATCGCAAATGTCCCATGATGGGAGCGGACAAGAATCGGCTGCGCCTCAAAATCGGAAATACAGCCGATACCGTAATTTCCCTCAAGGTCTTCCAGTTCTTTGTCAAATTTTGTCCGAAACGGCGTATTTTCTATACTATGAATGGATTTTGAAAATCCCTGTTCTCCATATACTGCCATTCCTGCCCTTCTCGTGCCTAAATGTGAATGATAATCTGTTCCAAAGAACAGGTCAAAGTTACAGTTTTCTTTTGATGCAACGCCAAAAAATCCACCCATGTATTTTACCTTCGCTTTCTATATAAATTACTGTTACATTATAGCAGTAGAAAGAAAAATATACAATTCCCTTTCCAAAAACAGCGTAGATTTCAATTTTCGACAGCGGTATTTTCCGTTTTCAACAACGCTATTTTTCAATTTTCCCTTTTATTTCTTTGAAATCCATTGTACACTATACTCAAAAAATGAGGTTCAGGGGAAATTTTCATGGGAAAGTTAGACGAATATTATAATAAATTTAATGAGGACAAGCGGCTGACAAGACGGCATGGTATTGTGGAATACCAAACCTCTATGAAATATATTCACGACTATATTCCAGAAGGAAGCCGTCTGAAAATCATTGATATCGGCGCGGGAACAGGGCGTTACAGTATTCCGCTCTCCAAAGAGGGACATGAAGTGACCGCCGTAGAGCCTGCCGCTCCGAATCTCGGCAAACTGAAGGCAAAAAAAAGCGACGTCCGCGCTTTTCGGGGCAGCGCCGTCGATTTAAAAAAGTTTCCGGATAACACCTATGATTTGACAATTCTATTCGGCCCGATGTATCATTTAATTTCCCATGAGGACAAATTAAAGGCGCTAAAAGAAGCCGGACGGGTTACCAAGCCGGACGGCGTGATTTTTGTGGCATACTGCATGAATGAATACAGTGTGCTGACCTATGGATTTAAAGAACATCATCTCTTAGAATGTATGGACAGCGGACGCATTTCGCCGAATTTTTTGTGTACGCCTGAGAAAGACGAATTATATGACTATGTGCGTATGGAAGAAATTGACCGGTTAAACAGGGAGGCCGGCCTTGTCCGTCTGAAAATTATTTCTGCCGACGGCCCTGCAAATTATATGAGGACCATGCTGAATCATCTTTCCGAAGAAGAATTCAACCTGTTTTTACAATACCATCTCGCCACCTGTGAGCGGCCTGAATTGGTAGGTGCCGGGGCGCATACGGTTGATATTTTAAGAAAAGAAGATTCTCTCTCTATTTCAGGATAATCAACATTCCGCAGATGATAATAATTCCCCAGTTGACCGTCATGATAAGCAGCGACCGCTTTAAGATTTTTCCGGTTTCCTCCGTATTTTTTCCGTTATCCTTCAGCCCGTAACGAAGAATCGTCACAAAAGCGGCTGTGGCGGTAATCAGCGCTGCAATAAAAAACACCCATTTTACAATATTGCCAATCATTTTTTTCCTTTATATTTCTGTTTCCTGCAGTGCATTCATCATCACAGGAATTAACTGTTTTTTCCTTGAAACAATGCCCTGAAGAACGCAGGCGCCTTTGGTTAAATCAACGCCAAACGCCTTTTTCACTACCTCGGCAGAATCGCCTCCGTAACAGATTAACTCTGTATTTTCTTCCATAATGTTTGTCAGCATAAAAAACACCATCTGAATTCCATGCTTTCCACATTCATACTGGAGATGCGGTTCAAGCCGCTTTTTTAACATCTGCAGCTCCTCCGCCGCCATCGAACTGATTTGTCCCACGCCAAACGTGACCTCTCCTGCAATAAATTTCTTAAAATCCTGATAAAAGATTTCTTCCGTCGTCTTGCCCGCGAGATTACTTCCGGCGCGAAACATTTCTTTTGCAAACCGCTCAATGTCAATCCCCGCAATCTGCGCCAACTCCTCCGCCGCAGAATGGTCCACAGCAGTGCAGGTCGGTGAACGGAACATCAGGGTATCCGATAAAATCGCCGCGCACAGCAGTCCTGCAATATCCTTTGGAATTTCCACATTTTTTTCATGGAACATCTGATAAATAATGGTCGCCGTACAACCTACCGGCTGATTTCTGAAAGTAATCGGATTATTCGTCTCTAACGTGCCAATGCGGTGGTGGTCGATGATTTCAATAATCTCCGCCTGAGAAATATTATCTACCGCCTGAGAAAATTCATTGTGGTCTACGAGAATTACTTTTTTCTTTGCGATATTTAATAAATTTCTTCGGGAAACCATACCCACATACTTATCATGCTTATCTAAAATCGGGAAGTACCGGATTCGGTTTTTTCCCATAATACCGCGAATTTTGTCGGTAAATTCGTCCATATGGAACGTAACCAGTCCTTCGGACACCATAATTGCCTTTGCCGGAATACTCTGCTCAATCATCTGCGCAATCGCATAGGAATCATGCGGAGTACTGATAACAACGCAGTTTTTCTGCGCCGCATAATTTTTAATCGCCGGAGAAATTTCGGCGTCAAACGCAATCACGATACAGCCGGCGCCCATTTCAATCGCATTGAGATGGTCTTCGGCGCGGTTTCCTAAAATCACCAAGTCGTTTTTTTCAATATATTTTTTTACAACGTCAGGATTTCCCGCCCCGATAAAGACTTTCCCTTCGGAAAAAAAGGCTTCTTTATCGCCGACGACAATTTCCCCGTCGAGTGTTTCCGCAATATGCTTAAACGGTGTTTTTGCTTCGGATAACGTCTTCGGATTATGTATCATTCGGCTGTTTGTTATATCCGACATGGAAATGACGCCCTCTAAATTATTGTCACTGTCTGTAATGGCCAGCGTCTTTGCCTGATTTTCGTTCATATACTCCCACACCTTGCGTACGGAAATATCGCCGGACATTCCCTCAAGCCTTCGGATTTCCATATCTTTGACCTGACTTCCGACGTCGGGCATATAGGACGGTGGGTTTTTCTCAAAATACCGGAGTACAAACTCCGTCTCCTCGTTAATCTGACCTGCCCGTTTTGCCACATATGTCCCATCTTCCGTCTGATTTTTCAGATAGGCTAATGCAATGGCGGAACAGATAGAATCCGTATCCGGATTTTTATGTCCGATTACATAATACTTTTCCTGCATGATGTGATCCTTTCTTCAAAACTCTCCCTGACTGCTTTTTCTTACTAATGCCCATTATAGCATACTATTCAGATTTTCTACACGCTTTTTTACGTATTTGGGCAACCTTAAAACAGATTTGCAATAAAATCAAACAGCCCCACTGATTTCAGGAAAAGCACAAACAACAGCGCCGGCGCAATATATTTAATCATCACCGTATACAGACGTTTTCTACCCATCTTGACGCCGTTCTTTTCCACTTCCTCAATAATCGCCTTCGGCTTGATTACCCAGCCGACAAGAATACAGGTTGCTATGGCTGCAATCGGCATGAGCGCATTGTTACTGATGTAGTCTAAAATATCTAAAATCTGCGCTTTGGAACCGTTTGGCAGCGTATATGTAAAATAGAAAACATTGTAGCCAAGACACACAACAGCGCCGATTACAAATGTAAAAATGCCCTCTGCGGCCGTTGCCTTTGTCCGCGACCAGTGGAATTTATCCATATATCCGGAAACAACCGCCTCCATAAGGGAAACCGCGCTCGTGAGCGCCGCAAAGAGTACCATTGCAAAAAACAGGCAGCCGACTACATTGCCGATAGCGCCCATCTGCGCAAATACTTTCGGAAGCGCTACAAACATCAGTCCCGGCCCCGACTGGCTCAATCCTTCCTGTCCCATAAAGGTAAAAACAGCCGGAATAATCATCGTTCCCGCTAAAGCAGCGACAAGCGTATCAAAAATTTCAATCTGGTTAATTGATCTCGGCATATTTGCATCGTCCGGTACATAAGAGCCGTAAGCTACCATAATTCCCATCGCCACACTCAGGCTGTAAAACAACTGCCCCATCGCATCAATCAATACCTGAAAAAACTTTCCGAATGTCAAATTGCTGATGTCCGGGATAAACATAATTTTCAATCCCTGAAGCCCTGTCCTCGTTGTCCCGTCTGCATCGGTATGCTGCATGGTCAGCGAATAAATGGCAATGCCGACCACGAGCACAAGAAGAATCGGCATCAGAATTTTTGACATTGATTCAATTCCTTTATTAACGCCCCGATAAATAATAAAAGCAGTCGCAAACAGAAATATAAACATCAGTATCACCGGCTCTGATTCTTTTGAAATAAAGCCGTTAAAATATCCGTCCGCCGCCGCTTCCATTCCATGACCGGTCAGAAATACGAAAAAGTATTTGATTACCCAGCCGCCAATCGCGCAGTAATACGGCAGAATTATAACCGGCACAAGCGATGCGACCACTCCCAGCGGGCCCCAGCCTTTTTTCAGTTTCGCATAAGCAGTCAGCGGGCTCTGTTTTGTCTTTCTGCCAATAGCAATTTCCGTTGTGAGCAATGTAAATCCAAAGGAAACTGCAAGCACCAGATAAATTACGAGAAACAGTCCTCCGCCGTCTTTTGCCGCCAGATAAGGAAATCTCCAGATATTGCCCAGACCGACCGCGCTTCCTGCAGCCGCCAGTACAAATCCAATGGAACCTTTAAAAGAATTTCTCTTGTTCATAAATATCCTCCGTTCAGTTACTTTTCAGTTTTTTTCGCAGTTTAAAAATTTATCATATCATTTTTTTATTCTTTTGACAAATAACAAAACGGGCTTTCAGCATTGACAAAATGCACTTACAGCATGGGCAAAACGCACTTACCGCATGGACTGGCAATAACAAAACATACTTTCAACATAGATACATACTAAGGGCTTTCAGCATGGGTGGAGGACGATGCTGAGGACATGACGGGATTCCAGACTAAAATATCGTTGATTGACACCTGAAACACCACAGAGAGCACCAGCAGATTATCTATGGAAGGCAGCGTGACGCCCTGCTGCCATTTGTAGATTGCCTGCGGCGTCGCAAATCCGAAAATATGCTGTAAATCTCTGACCGATAAATCCGATGCTTTTCTCAACCGTAAAATATTTTTTCCGGTTTCTACCATGTCAATCAATGGAAGTTCTGACATTTTCTTTTCCTCCTCCAAAAAACTGCAATCAATGCATTTTTACCAACACTCCGCTTCGGCAAACAACGCGCTGCCCAATCAAAGAAAAAACCGCCTATCTCCCTCAAGATAAGCGGTCAGTCATTGTATCTGAAAATCTTTCTGTTTATGTTTCACTATACAATATCTGCGGTTGTCTTACCTCAAACGGACACACGAAAACAAGACTCCTGTAATACGCGTAGAGTCTGTTCCATAAATCCGTATTGAATAACACTGCAAATACTGTTCCCATGGTCTTTGTTCCTCTCAATTTTTTCAAATCTTTTCATCAATATAACACGAAAATCATTTGTGGTCATTATCCCCGTAGTATAATTTTCCATGTCCCACAAATCCCGGCTACATTTTTGATGCAGCTACACAAAAGCACATAATCAGCGCTCCAAAAAGGACGCCGCTTAAAAATACACCTGCGTAAATCATATCATTTTCCCCCTCTCCGATTTTGATCAACACGCCTTTTCTCCGAACAGGCTGATGTTTTTCTCTTACTATTATTTTATTCTCAATCTTTCTATTTCTGCTAAAAATTTATTATAAACAGATTGTTCTTTTGTATGAATTATTATAACAACATTTTTCGATAAATCAAGGCGTGCGCGATACTGTTTTGCACCGAAAAGATTTCTGCATAAAAAAAAAACCGGTCTTGACCGATTCTTCAGCAGGGGCACTAGGAATCGAACCCAGCTCTGGAGTTTTGGAGACTCTTATTCTACCGATGAACTATGCCCCTAAATGCAATTTTGCACAAAGGTATTTATATCATAAAAACAACTCCTTTGTCAAGAAAATTGCATGAAATCCCTATTTCTTTTTCTTGTTTTTAATGCTTTTGATTTTCTGCCAGCGCTCCTGCGTCGAATTAACAATTTCCGGCAGGGGCTCCAGTCCCAGTTTTTCTTCTCTTTCTATCACGCGTTCCCGTACAATTTTGTAAACGGACGCCGCAATCGGAACACCGATTAACATACCCAAAATTCCCGCGAGAGAGCCGCCCGCAGTCACCGCCGCAAGCACCCAGACGCCCGGAAGTCCGATAGAGCCGCTCATGAGTTTCGGATAAATCAGATTTCCTTCAATCTGCTGGACAATCAGAATAAAAATCAGGAAAAACAATGCTTTCGCAGGCGATACGGTCATAATAATGACTGCGCCAACCACAGCGCCGAAATAAGCGCCCGCCACCGGTATCAGTGCGGTAAATCCTACAATCGTGCCTATCATAACAGCATACGGCAGCCGGAGCAGAGCCATTCCCACACCGCACATCAGCCCGATGACAAGGGCGTCCAGCAGTTTCCCCACAATATACTGGTGGAAACATTCATTGGTAATGTGTAAATAATGCAGCAGCTTGTCGTAATATTTCTCTTTGATAACCACGCGCAGAACACGCAATGCCTGATGCTGGAAGGTTTCTTTTCCCGCCAGAAAATAAAGCGCAAAAATAATTCCCAAAACCGCAGAAATAATATTGGCAAATACAGAAGATGCCACAGAAATAACGCTTCCTGCAATGCCTCCGAACCCGCCTTTTAAAAACTTCAGAACGCTGCCGATATAGACATTCCAGTCCATCGCCATCAACTTATGAAACACATCGTCCGGCAGTACGCTTTTTAAAAATTTATTTTGTGATAATTCCCTGAGGCTGTGCGGTATTCCGTTTACAAGCATTTCCACGCTTGACAGCAGTTCCGGAATAACCAGATAAATCAACGCCCCGATAATAATCAAAATCGTGACGACTGCTCCTAAAAGGCAGACCGGTCTGCGGATACGCCCGATGATATCTTTGTGGCTTTTCGGGAAAAAATAATCCTCATACAGATCCATCAGCAGATTGATTACATAGGCAATCGCCGCACCCATAAATACCGGATACAACGCGCTGATCATCGTGGATATCAGCCCCGCGACACTACTCCAGTAATAAATTGCCAGAAACAGTACAAAAATGCTGATTCCTATCTTTCTTAATTGCTTCCATTCTAACTGCATAAACACTCTCCTGTTTTTATCCTATATGATTTACTAATTCCGACAGATTTTTAATGCCGACCAGTTCCACTCCGGTAATGTTTTTCACTGCGGCAACAGAACTAAAGGGCAGAATACACCTTGTAAATCCAAGTTTTTTTGCCTCTGAGATCCGCTGCTGCGCCTGTGAAACAGCACGCACTTCTCCGGAAAGTCCGACTTCCCCGAATACAATCGTCTTTGCATCTACAACCTGATTTTTAAAGCTGCTTAAAATGGCAATCACCAACGCCAGATCCAATGCCGGCTCGTTAATTTTTAATCCGCCCGCAATATTGACATACGCGTCATAATCACCCATCTGGATTCCCAGACGTTTTTCCAGTACCGCCATCAGCAGATTGACGCGGTTGTAATCCGTTCCCACAGCAGTCCGGCGCGGCATACCGAAATTTGTATGCGTAATGAGCGCCTGAATTTCCACCAGAATCGGGCGGGTGCCCTCCATCAGACAGGCGACCACAGAACCCGAAGCGTCCAGCGGTCTTCCCTCCAGCATAAATTCCGACGGATTTAAGACCTGCTTTAACCCGTCATTTTTCATTTCAAATACTGCGATTTCATTGGTGGCGCCAAAACGGTTTTTGACACTCCGGATAATCCGGTATGCCGCGTGGCGGTCACCCTCAAAGTAGAGTACGGTATCAACCATATGCTCTAAAACTCTCGGGCCTGCCACAACGCCCTCTTTGGTCACATGTCCCACAATAAAAATCGGTATCAGATGTCCCTTTGCCAACTGCATTAACGTATTCGTTGATTCCCGCACCTGACTGACGCTGCCCGGAGCCGAGCCGATGTCCTCGCGGTAAATCGTCTGAATGGAATCAATGACCACTGCGTCCGGTTTCGTGGAAAGAATGACTTCTTCAATGACATCAAGACTTGTTTCCGCCATCAACTGCATTTTATCGGAAAAACTTCCCATACGGTTGGCGCGGAGTTTAATCTGTTTTAAAGATTCCTCTCCGGAAATATATAAAATCATCTTTCCGGCTTCAGCCATATTTCTGCACACCTGAAGCAGCAGGGTAGACTTTCCGATACCCGGATCCCCGCCAATCAGAAGTAATCCGCCCGGCACTACGCCGCCGCCCATGACGCGGTCAAGTTCACTAAAGCCGGTAGATATCCTCTCCTCGTCGTCTGCCATCACTTCATTGAGCATGACCGGTTTATTCTTCATTAAATTTTTTGAGCCTCTGACTGTCCTGCCTCCGGCCGGTTCCTCTACAAAAGTACCTATTTCCATGCAGCCGGGACACTGTCCGAGCCATTTTGCAGATTCATAGCCACATTCCCTGCAAAAAAACACAGTCTTCGTATTCTTTGCCATCTGTACTCCATCGAATGATTTTTCAAATCCGTTTCCCAATCAGGATTTTTTTGAAAAACCATTGCCAATTTCACTTATTTTTTTCCAAAAAGTTTTTTCTTTTCATAAGGCTCTACAGTCATATCAACAAAATCATATCCCGTCTCCTTAATGACTGCTTCCAATTCATCTCTCGGAATTTCCTGCTCCGCGAGAATTACGGCATTTTTGTCTGTATGAGATGCCGTCACTTTTTTTACTTTAAAATGATTTCTGACTGCTTCATTTACATGCGACTCGCACATGCCGCACATCATACCGTCAATTCCAACCGTTATCTTTACCATTTGATTGATACTCCTTCCAATTTTAAAAATATTTTACTCTGCCGTAATTACCACCTGCGTCAGATTTCCTTTTTCCAAAGCGGCATCGAAGGTAAGTTTTCCTCCGATATCCGTATGGGACACGCCGAGATTACTGCCGCCCACCTGCACTTTATAGTCTTTATTCGGTTCTAATTCCAGCGTAATCTGCGTCTGACCGGTTCCATCTACAAAAAATGAAACTTCCCTGTCTGTTTCCTTAAATATCTGAACTGCTGTTCCCGGAATTGATTCGTACACAAACGCTTCGTTTCTTTCAAGCTTTGTGATTTCTTTGAAGGTCTTTACTTTATACACGTCTCCGTCCACTTCAAAATCTGCTTTTTTTGTCTTTAGAGGCAACTCATAATTTCCAAAACTGATGGAACCGTTGCTCTCTTTTCTAATCAATTCATTTACTACTGCCATTTTATCCTCCTGTTTTTAGTCCTGCGGACTTTATCCTGTTTGAACAGTTTCAACTGCTTTTATTATACCGTCGCTTTCCCTGTTTGGGCAACCGAAAAAATAATCTTTTTTTCTTTCATCATGACAGTCACCTCGTCATCGCGCTTTACAGAGCCGGAAAGAATTTCCTCAGCAAGAGCGTCCTCCACTTTACTCTGAATCATGCGGCGCAATGGTCTGGCGCCGTATTTTTTGTCATAACTTTCCGCTGCCAGATAGCGTTTCAGCCCCTCGCTGAACTTTAACGTAATATTCATCTGCTCCTGCACCTGCTTCTTGAGGCCGGAAAGCAGAATATTGACAATCTTGCGGATTTCCTTTTCCGTCAACGCATGGAATACAATAATGTCGTCAATCCGGTTTACAAACTCCGGCTTAAACACCTGTTTTACTTCTTCCATGACATTGGATTTCATCTTTTCATAATCCTGTTTTTCCGTATTTCCACTGCCGAATCCAAGATACTTCGGATCAATAATCCTGTTTGCTCCGGCATTTGACGTCATAATGATAATCGTGTTTTTGAAATTGACTTTTCTTCCTTTGGAGTCAGTAATCTGCCCGTCGTCCAACACCTGAAGCAGAATATTGAAGACATCAGGGTGCGCTTTCTCAATTTCATCAAATAAAATAACGGAGTACGGATTTTGGCGTACCTTGTCGCTGAGTTGTCCGCCGTCTTCAAAGCCGACATATCCCGGAGGCGAACCAATCAGTTTCGATACACTGTGCCTCTCCATATATTCAGACATATCGACGCGGATTATTGATTCTTCTGTTCCGAAAACTGCCTCTGCGAGCGCTTTGGACAATTCCGTCTTTCCTACGCCGGTAGGCCCCAGAAACAGAAATGAACCAATTGGGCGGTTTGGATTTTTAAGTCCCACACGTCCGCGCCGTACTGCTTTTGCCACAGCGTCAACCGCTTCCTCCTGCCCAACTACGCGCTTATGCAGAATAGATTCGAGTTTCAACAACCGCTGCTGCTCGTTCTTTCCCATCTTCGTTACAGGAATTCCCGTCCACATGGATACAATATCCTGAATGGCCTCCTCGCCAATGACCGGACGATACGCTTTTTCGCTTCCCTCCCACTTTTCTTTTGCTTTCTGAAGTTGCGCCAGCGCTTTATCAAGCCGGTTTTTTATTTCTGATGCAGACTTGAAATCCGCATGCCGCACGCACATTTCAAGCCGGAGATTTAGTTCCTCTACCTCAAGCTCTTTGTTAATCAGATTTTTCGGCTTTGGAATCTCGCGGATCCGGACTTTGGAGCAGGCCTCGTCAATTAAATCAATCGCTTTGTCCGGCAGATTTCTGTCATTGATATAGCGGACGGATAATTGCACCGCCGCATTGACCGCTTCGTCGGAAATCGTCACATTATGAAAGTCCTCATAGGAAACCCGCAGCGTTTTTAATATCTCCACTGCGCTCTCCTCCGTCGGCTCCTCAATCGTAACCGGTTGGAAACGTCGTTCCAGCGCCGCGTCTTTTTCAAAATATTTCCGATACTCCGCAAGCGTTGTTGCACCGATGATTTTCAAATTTCCTTTTGTGAGCGACGGCTTCAAAATATTAGAAGCGTCCATAGAGCCTTCAGCTCCTCCTGCGCCGATAATCGTATGGATTTCATCAATAAATAAAATAACATTGCCGGCGGCTTCCACTTCATCAACAATTTTTTTCAACCGTTCTTCAAATTCTCCACGATATTTTGAACCTGCCACAGTACCGGATAAATCCAGACTGACAAGACGTTTTCCAATCATATTTTTTGGCACTGTTCCCTCGTGAATCCGCTGCGCAATCGCCTCGACAATCGCAGTTTTTCCCACTCCCGGCTCTCCGACCAGACATGGATTGTTTTTTGTTCTTCTGCTCAAAATCTGTAAAATCCTCTGGATTTCCACATCGCGCTTTACAACCGGATCCAACTGTTTTCTCGCCGCTGCGGCGGTTAAATCCCTGCCATATTGGTCAAGCGCAGGGGTTGCAGAGTTAAACTGTTCTCTCCGCCCCCTCCGCAGCGATTTTATATACATTTTTACTTCAGACGCATCGCGGTTCATCGTCTTTAACAAATCCGCGCAGATTTTTTTCATATTGACACTGTAACTTTCAATAATCGCATGTGCCTCGCAGTCCGGCTCTGAAATCATTGCCAACAGCATATGCTCCGTTCCTATCTGCGGCAGATTTTGGCGGTGCGCTTCCGCCTCCGCACGATTTATCAATCCCTGACTGCGGAAGGATAAGGATAAATTTCTGCCTGCGCTGCGGATTTTTGAGACATATTTCACGTCCATATCCTGTTCAATCGCCGAAATAATGTCCTGATATGTCAACTCATGATTATATAAAATATTCGCCGCCACGCCGTCTGAAACCTTTGTAATTCCTGCGAGAATATGTTCCGTCCCGATATAATTCATGCCCATACCGCTGGCTATCTCTCTGGCATATTCCATCGCCTGTTTCATTTGCTTTGTAAATTTTCCGGTTTGCATTTTTATGCCCTCCATCTCAACTTTTACAAACAGACCATTTTTAATAATGCCCTAGACCACTGTCTAGAGCATTATTCTCAACGGTTTTCTTTTGTACTGATATTTAATCCAACTCTATAAATTCAAAATCGTCGTCATCATCTTCATCATCTTCCGGAAGCATTGCCTTTAAAGTCTCCCGCAGGTCGTCTTCTGTTTCTTTCTGTACTGCCGCAGAATTTTCTTCAATTTCAGCGTTTTTATCGTTCGGCGTCTGCTCAGATTTTTTCGGCGTTTCCCCGCTTTCCTCTGCTTTCGGAGCAGCGGCTTCACTGCTGCCGCTTTCCGGTTTTTCCTGATCTTTCGCAGCACTTTCCGCTTCCTGTGCGTTTTCTGCTTTCTCCTGATTTTCCGCAGTATTTTCCGGTTCCTGTGCGTTTTCTGCTTTCTCCTGATCTTTCGCAGCACTTTCCGGTTCCTGTGCGTTTTCTGCTTTTTTCTCATCTTCCGCAGTATCTTCCGGTTCCTGCACGTTTTCTGCCGTCCCGTCTTCCAAGTCAGCCGGCTGTGCCTCCTGCTCCTTTTCTAAAACTTCATCAGCTTCCGGAAGATCCTCTAAAAGTTCGTCCTCCGGCAGCGCATCTTTCAGTTTTGCCTTTTTCTTTTCTTCCTTTTTGCGGAGTTTTTCTGCTTTCTTTTCTTCTTTCGTCAATTTTCTGTCGCCGGCATCATTGTCCTCATCTGATTCGGAATCATATTGTTCGTCATATTCCAGATTTTTGGATTTCTTTGAAAGCTTCATGTTTATAATGATAAAGATTAAAATAACAATCAAAATCATCAGCCCGCCGATAATCTTTAACAGCATATTATATTTTCTTGCAAGCTGGTTCCGATTGGTCTGAAGATTTGTGTAAGCGACCTCTGCGGCTTCTTTCTGTGAGAACGTATCCTCGCTCACCGGATACCGCTGGAAGTCATGCTCTCTTGCGTCATAACTGTACAGATTTACTTCCTCGTCCCAGTTCATCGCATATACCAGATACAGATCCTCATCTTCATTTAAAACCCACGCCTTAGCGCTTTCATTTCCAATGTCGATTGTCTTTCTCTCATAATTTTTAAGAATTTTTGCAGTGTCGTCAACCTGCACAATCGTATACATGCGGCTTGCAATCTGGATATTTTTCAACTCATAAAATGTGTCCTTATCCTCATTGTAAATGTAAAAGCCCTGTGTCTTTGAATTGTGGAGATACAACGCTACCAGTTTATCCGCATCTCCTTTTACAATACATTCATATTTCTTTCCTTTGTATTTATAAGTGCTCTTTTCAAATCCTTTTGGAACGTCTCCCGAAATGGTTCTGGAAACTTTAAAAGTCTTTTTTCCAACCTGAACGCTGACTTCCTTTTCAGCAGGTTTTGCTGTGGTCGTTCCCTCGTCGTAAGAAGCGTCCTGCTCCGGCGTCAGTTTTGTCGTATTTACTGTATATAAGGCTGATGTTCCGTCCGCTGCGGTAACTTTGACCTGCGTCTTGTTTCCCGCACCGGTATCCATTGTGGTGTTGTACAGTTCATTGACAATTTCCGCTTTGGAAGTCGAATCCTCCGGTGTATATTCAATTTCCAGTTTTTGAACATTTGATTTGACGGTAATGTCATAAGAGTAAACCGTAGAACTGAAATCAATCGGCACCTCTGTTTTTGTTCCCGCCGCATCGACTCCGTAAATCTTCATTGATGACAAATCCGTAGGAGAAGCGCTGACTGCAATCGTTCCTGCAAAAATGAATGTCATCATAACTGCAAACAAAAATAATGATTTGAATTTTTTCATAACATTAACCTTCCTTATCTCTCATTGACTCCACGCAATGTTTCATCTGTATATTATTTATATTGCTTCCTGCGTACATTATATTCAATAAATTTGAAAATAATTGGCAGTCCTGATTATACCGGCTATTACGCCTCGTCAATCGCCTTTCCAATGTCGCTGCGCATATATTTATTTTCAAACGTCACCAGTTTTGCCGCTTCATAAGCGTTGGCTCTCGCCTGCTTTAAATCAGCACCTTTTGCGGTCACGCCGAGCACCCGTCCGCCGTTTGTTACAATCTTGCCGTCAGAGAGTTTTGTTCCTGCATGAAATACATAATAGCCCTCTTTTGTTTCAAACTGTTCCAATCCATGAATTTCAAATCCTTTTTCATAGGAAACCGGATATCCGTCGCTGGCAAGTACAACGCAGACTGCCGCATTGTCCTCAAACTGCAGGTCAATCCGGTCGAGCGTTTTGTCAATGCACGCCTCAAATACTTCAATGATATCGTTTTTCATTCGCGGCAAAACAACCTGTGCCTCCGGATCTCCAAAGCGCGCATTGTATTCAAGCACTTTCGGCCCGTCCTCTGTGAGCATCAATCCAAAGAAAATAATGCCCTGAAACGGTCTGCCCTCAGCCTTCATGGCGTCAACCGTTGCCTGATAAATATATTTTTTACAAAATTCATCAACCTCTTTGGTATAAAACGGGCTCGGTGAAAATGTTCCCATACCGCCGGTATTTAAGCCCTGATCTCCGTCTTTGGCGCGTTTATGATCCTGCGCGGAGGTCATGATTTTAATTGTTTCCCCATCAACAAAAGACAATACGGAAACTTCACGTCCCGTCATAAATTCCTCGATAACAATGGTGTTCCCCGCATCGCCGAACTTTTTATCCAGCATCAACTCATTGACTCCCGCCATCGCTTCTTCTTTTGTATTACAAATCAATACGCCCTTCCCCAGCGCCAGACCGTCTGCTTTTAAGACAATCGGATATTTGGAGGTTTCAAGATATTTCTTTGCTTCTTCCGGCGAGCTGAAATTTTCATAAGCCGCCGTAGGAATATTGTATTTTTTCATCAAATCTTTGGAAAACGCTTTCGATCCCTCTAAGATAGCCGCATTTTTACGCGGCCCGAAAACCCGAAGTCCTTCTTTTTCAAAAGCGTCGACAATTCCTCCGACCAATGGATCGTCCATACCGACGACCGTCAGGTCAATCTCTTTTTCTTTTGCAAAAGCAACCAGCCGGTCAAATTCCATTGCGCCGATATTCACGCACTCTGCAATCTGTCCGATTCCGGCGTTGCCGGGCGCACAGTAAATTTTACTGACATGACTGCTCTTTGCCACTGCATACGCAATCGCATGTTCTCTGCCGCCGCTTCCTACAATTAAAACTTTCATCTGATTTTCCTCCTGATTTTGAACTATCTGTCTTATAACTGATGGTTTGCTATCGCATTGATGGCCGCCGGAAGCAGTTTCCACTCCGCCTGCTCCATCACTCTTTTCTGTAATATCTCCGGTGTGTCGTCCGGTAACACCTCTACGGCTTTCTGGAAAATAATCGGCCCTGTGTCGGTTCCTTCATCTACAAAATGCACCGTCGCGCCTGTCACCTTCACTCCCCGCTTTAATACCGCCTCATGTACGCGCAGTCCATAGTAGCCGTCGCCGCAAAACGACGGGATCAGCGATGGGTGGATATTGATAATTCTCCCCTGATATTTCCGGACAAACTCTTTGGGCAGAACAACCAGAAATCCCGCGAGTACAATCAAATCCAACTGATAAGCATCTACGGTTTCAATCAGCGCCCTGTGAAAATCTGCCCGCTCCCCGTAATCTTTTGGAGAAACACAGACCGCCGGAATGTTGTTCTGTTTTGCACGCTCCAGCGCATAGGCGTCTTTTTTGTTGCTGAGCACCATCTCTAAAGAAACATTTGTAATTGCTCCGCTCTGTACGGCGTCAATAATTGCCTGAAGATTTGTTCCCGTTCCGGAAACCATTACACCAACCCGAATCATTTTTCCCTCCAATCAGTTAAATCAGTTCGGCAGACTTTTCTCCTGCCTCCACCGTACCAATCACATAGCCGGTATCGCCGCTTTCTTTCAGCGCCTTTAATACGGTATCCGTATCTGCGGAATCGACTGCAAGCACCATGCCGATTCCCATATTGTAAGTGTTGTACATCATTTCCTCTGCAATATCCCCTTTTTCTGCCAGCAGTTTAAAGATGGCAGGGACTTCGTAACTGTCCTTTCTGATTACCGCCTTAACGCCGTCCGGCAACATTCTCGGAATATTTTCATAAAATCCGCCTCCGGTAATATGGCTGCAGCCCTTTACCGTAACGCCTGCTTTTTTAATTTCTTTCAGCGCCCTGACATAAATTCTGGTCGGCTCAATCAGCGCCTCTCCCAGCGTTTTGCCCAACTCGTCATAGTAGGTGTCAAGGGACTCCTTCGTCATCTCAAATACTTTTCTGACGAGGGAAAATCCGTTACTGTGAACTCCGCTTGAAGCAATTCCAATCAGGGTATCTCCCGTTCTGATGGTTTCACCGGTAATTAAATCTTTCCGGTCTGCCACGCCGACTGCAAATCCTGCCAAATCGTACTCATCTTCCGGCATCAGTCCCGGGTGTTCCGCCGTTTCCCCGCCGACCAGCGCTGCGCCTGCCTGTCTGCACCCTTCGGCAACGCCGCTGACAATCGATGCAATCTTTTCCGGATAATTTTTCCCACATGCAATATAATCTAAAAAGAATAACGGCTCTCCGCCCGAACAGGCAATATCATTGACGCACATTGCCACCGCGTCAATACCAATCGTATCATGCTTGTCCATCACAAAAGCAAGTTTGACTTTAGTACCGCAGCCGTCGGTGCCGGACAACATCACCGGTTCTTTCATCTGTTGAATTTCTGATAAACTGAACGCTCCGGCAAATCCTCCAATGCCTCCCAAAACCTCCGGCCGCATTGTTTTCTGAATACTTGCCTTCATCAGTTCTACGGACTGATACCCCGCTTCAATATCTACTCCTGATGTCTTATAATCCATGTTTTCTCCTCTCTGCATTTACGGTTTCATCATTTTTTAATATCCAACACTTTCAGCATTTTGACATTTAGCGTTTTCAGCATTTTGACATCTGATGTTTTTATCATTTTGATATCCAACGCTTTAATAGTTTTGATATCCAACGCTTTCGAGTCTCTGCGCCTTTTCCACTACGGACTCTTTCATTTCCTCGCTGAATGCTTTTAATTTATCTAATAAGGAAGCGTCGCCTGTCGCAAGAATTTTTGCCGCAAGAATTCCCGCATTCTGTCCGCCGTTAATGGCTACGGTAGCAACCGGAATCCCTGATGGCATCTGAACAATCGAATACAGTGAATCCACGCCGCCAAGATCCGAAGTCTTCATTGGAATTCCAATGACCGGCATCGGAAATAATGCCGCACACATGCCCGGCAGATGCGCCGCTTTCCCCGCGCCCGCAATAATTACTTTAATGCCGCGCGCCTCTGCGCCTTTCGCCCATTCAAAAAAAATGTCCGGCTCTCTGTGCGCTGAAATAATCGTCATCTCATATTCCACGCCTACCTTGTCCAGAAATTCAGCCGCTTTGCTCATAACCGGCAGGTCTGAGTCACTGCCCATTACAATTCCTACTTTTGCCATGTCTGTTCTCCTTTAATTTTCATTGTTCCCTGATTGGGAAAATCTGTGGACAAATTTCTAAAAATTTCCACAACAACACTCTTTATATTATACCATCTCGCCCCGAAAAAGGAAGATAGAAAAGGAAAAATCAAAGATTTTTCTCCGCTCTGTCAAAAGGAGCGTTTAACAGCTCCGTCCCCTCCAGCACAAATCTTCCGTTTTTAATGATTTCAATTTCCTCTCCGGTCTCTGTCACCGCTACGATTTTTCCAAGTTCCTCATATGGAATCGTAATATCCGTATGACAGCCGAAGTATGCTTTGGACACATCGTCCTTTCTCAAAACCGAAACTTCGTTATCTCTGGCAATGACTTCTTTTCCGTCCGGATTATATACTTTGATTTCCTCCTCCCAACTGTAACAGGTGTCTCCCACTGCAAAATGAGGGCCCATCTTTTCCACAATGAGAATCGGAAGCTTGTATACAATGTCGTATTGATTTGCAATCACATACGCCGTCGTATTTGTCCCGATGGCAAACTCCCCAATCGGCAGCGTATCATGATGAAACAGGATATAATCCTTAATATATTTTTTGTTTTCTTCTTCTTTTGCAAAATTACTGCAGGTATAATGTTTAATTCTGCCGTCTTCAAAGTCGATTTCCAGATTGCGGAATTTTAATCCGTTCAGATAAACCTGACTGACATACAGTTTTCCCTCTGTTCCCGTCAGCTTTGGCGATGTAAAAACTTCACCGAGTGGAATATTGACGTCCGCCACGCAGTTTTCAAAATTTGTTTCCCTTGCAGGGTGTTTCAGTTCGTGGAGCTGCACTTTCATATCTGTTTTATTTCCGCCCCGTCCTGTCACCCGGACATAGGAAGCCCGATCGAGCGCGTCGATGATCTTTTGCTGAACCTTCTCATAAACAGCGGCGTCCAATGTGTTAATCCGGATTGTCTCCTCAAATATTTCCGGAAACCGTTCTCCAATCTCAGGAACCGGAAACGCAATAATCGTAAAACTGCGCTCATCTTCCCTGATATACTGCTGGGTAAGCTGCTGCAGATCGTTTTGAAACTGTACCTTCAATTTCTGCTGTTCTTCGGTCAGGGAAACCGCCTCTGGTCTGCTCTCCGGTTCAAACGGCGCCTCTCCGAAAATTTCAATCACTGCCGGCCCCGCGAGCAGCGCGGCGTCCTCCCTGTTTTCCTCAAACGCCTGCCTGCGCACTTCCATATTGCGTTTTACATACGCCTTGTCAAAGAACAGCCCTATATCCTCCCTGTGGTCGTACACATACTGCGGGTTCGGCTGTGTCGTGCTGACGCAGGCTGCGCTGATTACCGGCTGTAATCCCATCGCCTCAAAATACCGGACGGCGCTTTTTACAATCCGCTCAAAACCGATATTATAACGAATCTGTACGGTTTTCTTTTTTTCTAACGGTTTTCCTGCTTTGATAAAACCGGTCTGAAATCCTTCCGTATAAGCAAACGCAATCCGGTCGATTTTTTCCTGTGGGAGAGTATTCAAAAACTCCGCCATTTGTATTTCATTATCGCCGATATGCTCCCCATAACGGTATAAATATCTCAAATCATACAGGTCGCTCTCCATAACGATTTTCGTATAATAATTCTTTTTCGGATTGACCATCTGCGCAACCTGCTCCGTAACGAAAATCTCTGTGTTGTCCTTTTCATAGGAATACAGCGTCTCAAAGATATCTTCTTTTTCCGTTTCGCCTAAATTTTCAAAATAATTATACAGTTCGATAAAAAGTTCGAGCTGCAATACAATCCGCTCTATCTCCTCTTTGACCACATGCCGGATAATGCTTCTGTTTTTTGCGTGCAGGTAGCAGAGAAGCTGGCCGTAATCGTCTCCCAACTGCTTTACGGCATACGCCGGATTTGCATAACTTGTTTTATAATTTTCCGGATAAATCTCTCCAAACAGCGCTTCATTCCACTGTTTCAACTGCTCTAAAGAAAGCCTCCGGTATTCCCCCGAAGCAGCCAGCAGTTTCAAATCATGCAGTTTTAACAGAAACTGCGCGCCGGTCTGAAAAAAAGAACGGAACGGCGCAGGAACCGTATTTTCAACTGCAATTTTCCTAATTCTGTCTATCGAAATGAAATATCTTTCTTCAATAATATTCATCTTGCTCTCCATTGAAATTTTAAATATAAGTCAGATAAATTCCCAAAATTCCAATCCAGATAACTGCGTTGGCAATCGTCCCGATATAAGAATAACGGAAAAATTTATCGGATTCCTTAAAGCTGTTAATGCCTATCACAAATCCTGCGGCTGCCGAAATCAGCACGACCAGAACAAAAAAGCCGACATAAATTCCTGCATTTCCTCTTTTTGCAATGGAAATACCGACGGATAACGCCAGCAGCAATATATGAATCAGCGCCATCAGAGATGAAATTTTCCCGCCTTTCGTATATTTTTCAAGCGGTATTCTTCTTGCTTTTTTTTCTTCTCTTTCTTCTCTGGTCTTTCGCAGTTTCATAGGACTACCTCTTTTTTTTACCTTTTACTATTCTTCTTCCAATTACAAAAATAATGTATCCGATGACTCCGCCCAGCGTATTGAGCATAATATCATCGACGTCAAACGCGCCGACCTTTGCAATCAGTTGCGCGGTCTCAATCAGAATACTGAACACTGCCGCAAGCAGCGTAACCGTCACGCCGTTTTTATATCCCCTCTTGTAAGACAGTGTCGGAAACAGAAATCCAAACGGAATAAAACACAGCACGTTTCCTGCCAGATTGATTAACGTCACATTCCAGCCATATGTATGGCGCATATTCCAAAACCTGACAATTTCCGAGCCGATATCCAGATTGTAGCGGTATTCGCTGCTAATCATCGTCCGATCCAGTTTTTCTGAAAAAAACATGATATACAGTGCCAGAAGCATATATAGAACGAACAAAATACGTCCAATCAGATTTACTTTTCTCGTTCTTTGAATCATTCTTTTGCACCATACAATTCATAATACGCGTCAATGGCAGTCTTGATTTCATCGTCAATCACAATTCTTCCGCCACATTCTTTATTATAAAGGTGCTCCACAACGTCTTCCATCGATACAATCGCATTCGCCGCAAATCCATACTTCTGTTTAATTTCCTCCAATGCGCTCCGGTCGCTGTCCCGTCCTTTTTCCATGCGGTTTAGGGAAACCATCAGACCTAAAATCTGCACATCTCCCTGCGCCTGAATAATCGGGAACGTCTCCTCAATGGATTTTCCGGAAGTCGTCACATCTTCGATAATCACAATCTTATCCCCATCTTGAATCGGGCTTCCCAAAAGAATTCCCGCATCTCCATGGTCTTTTGCTTCTTTTCTGTTGGAACAGTATTTGATTTCTTTTCCATAAAGTTCACTGAATGCGATACAGGTCGCTACGCCAAGGGGGATTCCCTTGTACGCCGGCCCAAACAGAATGTCAAAATCATCTCCGTAATGCTCATGAATTGCCTTTGCATAATACTGTCCCAGTCTTTGCAACTGCGAACCGGTCACATACGCTCCCGCATTCATAAAAAACGGAGATTTCCTTCCGCTTTTCAGCGTAAATTCTCCAAATTTGAGCACATCGCTCTCTACCATAAACTCTATAAATTCCTGCTTGTATGCTTCCATTTTCAATAATCTCCTTTACCAATTTTATGTTCTGCTTTCAGATAAAAGTCAGCCTATTTTTTTAATGTCTTCACGATTTGTTTCTCCGATAATGTAATGCGGTCTGTGTTTTACTTCCATATACGTTTTTGCCAGATATTGTCCCATAATTCCCATACAAAACAATTGGATTCCTCCGATAAAAGTAATGATACAGACAAGCGAAGGCCAGCCGATTACCGGGTCTCCCCAAATCCATTTGCGGATCATAATGAATATCACAGCTAAAAAGGATATCAGGGTAAATCCCAGACCTGTAAATGAAGCAATCTGCAACGGTGCGTTAGAGAAATTTACAATCCCGTCAATCGAATATTTCAATAAAGACCAGAAGCTCCATTTTGTTTCTCCGGCCACCCGTTCTACATTTTTAAACTCCAGCCATTTCGTGCGGAAACCAATCCAACCAAAAATTCCTTTGGAAAACCGGTTATATTCTCCAAGTCGGACAATCGCTTCTACCATATCTTTTTTCATCAGCCGGAAATCTCTGGCTCCGTCTGCAACACCTGTATCGGAAAACCGGTTAATCAGTTTATAAAATTGTCTGGCAAAAAATGACCTGACTTTTGGCTCCCCTTCCCGCGTGACACGTCTGGTTGCAACGCTGTCGTACCCCCCCCTTTCTAAATATTGGATCATTTCAGGAAGTAATGACGGCGGATCCTGCATATCCGCGTCCATGATGGCGACATACGCTCCCGTAGCATTACAGAAACCGGCATACATTGCGGATTCTTTTCCGAAATTTCTCGAAAAAGACAGATAGATTATTCTTTCATCTGTACGCGCAAACGACTTTATCTCCTCAAGCGTGTTGTCCGTTGAGCCGTCATTGACAAATAAGATTTCAAAATCGTATTTGTCCATTTTCTGCATCACATCATTTAATGCCTGATATAGATATTCCAAAGATTCTTCCTCGTTGTAACAGGGAATAATCAGTGATATTTTTTCTTTCATAAGTGCTCCTTCCACGACTTCTGTTTATTTCACAATTCCAATCAGTTCGTTGATATCCGAAACGCCATGTCGTACCATATAATCTTCAATTCCATCTATAATCTTGATGGTCGCAGCCGGATCGTTGAAATTTGCGGTGCCGACTGCTACGGCGCTGGCACCTGCCAAAATCAGTTCGAGCGCATCTTCTGTGGTTGCCACGCCGCCCATACCGATAATCGGAAGGCTGACTGCATTTGCAGTCTGGTACACCATGCGCACCGCCACCGGGTGGATTGCCGGGCCGGAAAGTCCTCCAGTCTTATTCGCCAGAATAAATCGCTGCCGTTCTACATCAATCTTCATTCCGGTAATCGTGTTAATCAGGCTCAATGCGTCCGCGCCGCCGGCCTCCGCTGCCTTTGCCATTACTGTAATATCCGCAACATTCGGACTTAATTTCATAATCACCGGCTGTTTTGCAACCCGTTTCACTGCCTTTGTAATAGACTCCACTGCTTTCGGATCCTGCCCGAAAGCAATTCCTCCCTCTTTGACATTCGGACAGGAAATATTGATTTCCAGCAAATCAACTGCCTCGTCACCTAATTTTTCAACAACGTCCACATAATCCTCTGTCGTTCTTCCACAGACATTCACGATGATTTTGGTGTCAAACTGTTTCAAAAACGGAATGTCTCTCGAAGAAAAAACATCATATCCGGGATTTTGCAGTCCTACCGCATTTAACATTCCGCCATAGGTTTCAGCAACTCTCGGCGTCGCATTTCCTTCCCATGCTACATTTGCCACTCCTTTGGTCGTTACCGCCCCTAATCGGTTTAAATCTACAAAATCGCCATACTCTGCGCCTGAACCAAACGTTCCGGAAGCGACTGTAACGGGATTTTTCAATTCAACGCCGGCAATCTTCACTGTTGTGTTTAATCTCTGTTCCATTACAGTTCCACCTCCTCTGCCTGAAATACCGGCCCGTCTTTACAAATCCGTCTGTTATTCACATTGGAATGTTCATCTTTATCCTTTGTCCGGCAGATACAGGCAAGGCAGGCGCCGATACCGCACGCCATGCGTTCTTCCAGAGAAAACTGACATTCCATGCCTTGTTCAAGCGCATATGCTTTTACCGCCCGAAGCATCGGCGTCGGCCCGCAGGCGTAAATGACATCTCCGGTAATATTCTGTTCTTTGATTGCATCGATGACCGTTCCTTTCGTACCGGCGCTGCCATCTTCCGTCGCAAGAAACAGTCTTCCCCGCTCTCTTAGTTCGTCTGTCAGAAACAGTTCATCGCGGTAACCTGCGACAATCTGCACCTGCGCCTGTGTTTTCAATTCTTCTGCAAGCTGCACCATCGGCGGAATTCCAATCCCTCCCCCGATGAGAATCGCCTTTTTCTCCGGCCGCAGCGAAAACCCGTTTCCAAGCGGCCCGATGATTTCAATCCGGTCTCCGCTCTGATATGCCGCCATCTCGCGCGTGCCGCCGCCAACCACCCGGTAGACAATCCGGAGCGCACCCTGCTGCCGGTCAATCTGACAGATACTGATTGGACGTGGCAGCAGTTTTGTTTTATCTGCACAGTATACGGAAATAAACTGTCCTGCCGCCGCCGTTTTCGCTGCTTCTGTTTTAATCCACATACTGTATACGTCCGTACCGATACATTCCTGACAGATCACCTCTGCCAACTCTTTTTCTCTCATATCTTTTTTCCTTTTAAAATTTTTCTCTTTTTTCACTTTCCGGCATTATGTCCGGCATTATTTTGAAATGATGCAAAAAACTATAAAACAGAATTGATATCCTCAATCATGTCAAGCACCGCCTGCCGCGATGCGTCCGCATAATTTTCGCCGCCGAACTTCGCATATTTTTCCTGCTTGTATGCGCAGATAATTCCTCTTGAAGAATTGACGATTGCGCCGAGTCCGTCTTTGTTGAAATATGGTTTCAGTCCCTCTGCCGAACCGCCCTGCGCTCCATATCCCGGAACGAGAATATAACTCTTTGGCATGATTTCGCGAAGCACCTTGCCCATTTCCGGATAAGTTGCGCCGACCACAGCGCCCACATAACTGTACTCCTCACCCATGTGCTCCCTGCTCCATTCATCGACCATTTTACCTACCCATTCATAGAGCGGTTTTCCGTCCACCACCTTGTCCTGAAACTCTCCGCTCGACGGATTAGACGTCTTTACAAGTACAAAAATGCCCTTGTTTTCCTGTCTGCACACCTCGATAAACGGCTTGACGCCGTCGGAGCCGAGATACGGATTGACTGTGGCAAAGTCTTCATCAAACGCCGTAAGGGATTGACTGCCCACCTGAACCTTTCCGAGATGCGCCGTCGCATACGCTGCGGAAGTCGAACCGATGTCTCCCCGTTTTACATCGCCGATAACGACCAAATCTTTTTCTTTGCAATATTGCACCGTCTTTTGAAATGCAATCAGCCCCGGAATTCCGAACTGCTCGTACATCGCAATCTGCGGCTTGACTGCCGGAATCAAATCATAAGTAGCGTCTACAATCCCTTTATTAAACTGCCAGATTGCCTCTGCCGCTCCCTCAAGGGTTTCCCCATATTGCGCAAATGCTTTTTGTACAATATGCTCCGGAATATAACTCATCATCGGATCTAATCCGACGACAACCGGCGCCTGTGTTTTTTTAATGTTTCTTACTAACTTGTTAATCATGATAAACGACCTTTCCATTTAATATTGTATATTTTACCTTACCGGACACTTTCATTCCTGCAAACGGTGTATTTCTCCCTTTGGATTTGAAATTGTCCGGATTGATTTCATAAGTTTCGTCCGGATTGATAATGACAATATCGGCGACCGCTCCCTCATTGAGCGTCCCCTTAGGAATTCCCAGAACTTTTGCCGGATTATAGCTCATCTTTTCCGCCATCTGTATCCATGTCAGACGCCCCTTCTTTACCAGATTGGTAATCGTAAGCGCCACTGAGGTTTCAAGTCCGACGATGCCGAAAGGCGATTTTTCCATGCCGCCGGATTTTTCTTTCTGGCTGTGCGGTGCGTGGTCTGTGGAAATCACGTCCATCACGTCCTCCTGAAGTCCGCCGACTAACGTTTCCATATCCTCTCTTTTCCTCAGCGGAGGATTCATTTTAAAGTTTCCGTCATTTGCCGTAATATCTTCCGTACACAATGAGAAATGATGCGGACACACTTCAGCGGTCACTGCAATACCGTCTGCCTTTGCCTCTCTGACCATTGTCACGCTGTCCTTTGTGGAGCAGTGGCACAGATGAAGCTTTGCCCCTGTTTCCTTTGCCAGCAGAATATCCCTTGAAGCGATAATGTCTTCGACCGCATTGCTGATTCCCTTCAGTCCCATCTGTTCTGATTTTTCATCAAGGTTCATCACCCCGCCCTCGACGAGATTGATGTCCTCGCAATGCGCAAGCACCGGCAGTCCGAGTCTTGCGGCAGTCTTCATTGCCCTGCGGTAAACAGCGGAATTCATCACTGATTTTCCGTCCTCGCTGATGGCGCAGATACCGGCTTTTTTCATCGCCTCCATATCCGTTACCGTATTTCCTTCCATTCCAACGGTAACGGCGCCCACCGGCAGCACATTGGTAAGACCGGTCTGTTTTGCCTTCTCCACAATATAGGCAACCGTCTCAGGATTGTCGACAACCGGTTTTGTATTCGGCATACAGCACACTGTCGTAAATCCGCCTGCCGCTGCCGCCGCGCTTCCCGTTGCGATATCTTCTTTATGTGTCTGTCCGGGATCTCTGAAATGCACATGTAAATCAATCAGTCCCGGCATGACCAGACAGCCGGAGGCATCAATTACTTCGTCCGCCTCCTTTAAAATGTCGGTCTCTGTTTTGGTAATGCGTCCGTCTTCAATCAGAATATCCATTACCTTCTCCTGCTTTTTTGCAGGATTGACCACTTTTCCGTTTTTAATCAGTATTGTCATCTTTTCCTCCAAAATGGCATAAAAACCCAATTAAAAGTATAACAAAAAACAGAGCCCCTTTCAACAATGAAAGAAACTCTGTTTCCATTGTCCTTCTTCAGGACTTTCCTCTATTTTGTTTTCCATTGAATCGAAATCGTTTTCAACAGAAAGTGTAATCCATATGCCGCAAAAAATACAATCAGAATAAAGTATGTCAGAGAATACTGGCTCTTTGCCTCAAACAGCAGATGGTAAAAGAAGCCTCCGAGCAATGTCGTAATCAGCATAATCGCTTCCGGCCCGCACCGTTTCAATAACAGCGCAACCATCGCAACGCAGAACAAAACGAAAACAATCATGTGGTAAAGGTCGAAATAGGTGTATAACGCCTGTCCCCATGCTCCATTATATACTTTGTCCAGCCATGAATAACTTTCCACCTCCCCATAGTAATGCGTTTTTACCTGACTTACCCACAAACTCTCATAAGACGGTTCATTCCACTGTGATAATATCTTTTTGCCGAAAAATTCACATAAGTAAACTCCGTCACTCATAAATTTTTCTTTTCTGGCCTGAAGGTCTTTTTTTGCTTCCTCATCAGCAGCCTGTCCGTCTCCCGCATGGTCTACATACATTCTTTTCGCCATTCCATTATACCAGCCGGGCGCCATATAAGATTCATTCAGCCCCATATCCAATTGGAGTATCTGGCTCATTCCACTTCCTATCTCCGTATTACTCCGCGCTTCGTAACTCATAATGACGAGATTCAGTCCCAGAATGGAAACAATACAGAAGCCCGCCACAGAAATCAGATAAACCCACTTTTTTGTTTTTACAACATAGATTATCAGACCGATGGCAACGGCAATCAGCCAGATAAGATTGTTGTATTTTGCAATAATCGACAATGCCATCAGCAGTGCGGCGGGAATAAACCATAAATCCCGTTTTCTGTTTTCGCTCTGCATAAAACAAATCACACAATAGCATGACCATATGGCGGCAGAAAAACCGATAATATTTCCATATGCAAAAGGCGTAAATAAAATCGGCTGAACACACGCCGCCAGCAGAAATGTCAAAATAACTACAACGCCTTTGCTATGAAATATTTTTTTTGCAATTTTCAACAGTCCTATATAAAGCATCGCCAATGCAAGCACGTTTATAATCTGTATTGGAAGCGCCGTCTCGTAGCCCATAATTCGATAAACAATTTCACTGATCAGCACAAAGCCCAGTTGATACGGGAATAACCGGTAATAACTGAGACCCCGCAGCGTCTCGTCATCGCTGGTGTAAAAAGAAGACCAGTCCCCTTTAATAGCGTCCACAGCGGTATCATAAATCGTTCCCGAATCTGCGGCGGGAACACACTGTACTTTAATAATCCACACCATACCGACAACGATTGTGTAAACCGCGAGCGCAATCATAAGCTGTCTTTCGCTGATGCGCGCAAAAATATTCCTGTACCGGTACAAAAGAAAGGCCAGACCGAAAAAGCACAGCAGCATCAGAAGGTTGATAAAGACATTATCATTTTGATACAGAATAACCTCCAGTGAGAAATTGTCCGGATCTATAACCGATGTTTGAAAAATACTTCCTATCGCTACAACGCCAAAAACAATCAACGCCATAATCGTCGCGCCATAGCAGCATATTTTTTCAAAGATATTTTGTTTTTGCAAAATTTCCCTGCTTTTTTTCACTTCAATTTTTATCATCTATCCCTATTTCCTCTCGCAATTCTTAAAAATCCTCCGGCAGATTAAAAGATGTTCTGATTATAAATTAAGATTGTATAATCCCCGTACTGTTTTGTATCCTCCGGTGGTTTTTCCGCTATAATTTTGCTGTAATATGAACTGTATTCCGTACCTGTCAGTACGAGAAAATATTTTGCGTAGTTTTGGACGGTTCCATACCAGTTCTGATTGGACTGATAATATAGAGGACTGACTCCGCTGTCATCAAATTCGACGCTTCGGATAATCACTTTGGAATCAGACATCATTGTCACGACATTTGCATTCCAGAAAGTGGCGTACCCGTACTGAAGATTCTGCTGCTCTAAATACTCTGCCAGCCCCTCTAACCGCGCATTTTCATCAGACTGCTTTTTCACTGTCACCAACTGCGCTGAAGTAACGGCTAATATACATACCAGCGGAATGATAATCAGCAACGCCGGTCTTTTGACCTTTTCCGTTTCATAAATCCATTTTGCAAAAATCACGCAGCAAAGCGCCGAAGTCACAAGAATTGGCGACAGTCTCCAGTTTGCCGCATTCAGTTTTCCAAAAGTCCAGCCCACCAGAATAATGAGTGTCAGAAAATGATGCGCCAGTAAAACAATTTTATATTCCCTGTTTTCAAATCTGCGGTAAAACAAAAGCATTACAACAGGGACTATCATCAGAACAAGCGCGCAGATGATTTTTATTAAACTGATAATTCCCCCGCCGGAAAATAATATTAAATCCGTTGTCACGTCAACGCCGGTCAACGTCAGAAAATGCGGAAAGATACTTAAAAAGTTGTTCACCCAGTTTTCACTCTCCGAAAATGAGGAAAACGCCTGCTCATATCCCGCTTCTACTCCTCCGGTAAACAGATTTGTCATCATTATTCCCAACACGCACGCCGCTGCCATCAACAGCATCACAAAAAATTTGGAATAATTGCTCTTTGCGCCGATTTTCGTTTTCATATCAAAAAACACATATGCGGCAACAGCCGCCAAAACAGGAATAACGCTCAGGGACAAAATCTGAAATCCATTGACTGCGCTGATAAAACAGAATACTGCCAGCAGCGCAAAACAGACATACTGTTTTCTTTTTGTACTTTCCTTTTCCACGCAGGCTGCTTCATACAGTTTCATACACCGGAGAGTTGACGCCAGCACAGCGGCCAACAGCAGCGCGCCCAGACTGTAATAAATAATATGTCCCCAGAAAATTTCCCTCAGTTTTTCACTGGATAACAGTACCGTTAAAATAACCGCAACCGCAAAAGAAGTCCAGTTCCCATGAAAGGACAACTGCCTGCACAGCCATATGACAGATAACAAGAATAAAAGAAAGAAAATAATAATGCCGATAATCTGCGCTTTCATGCCGACTCCAAACAGAGCGACCAGCGGCCACATAATCAGATTTCCGCCCAAAGGCAGAATCCCCGCATAATGAAAGTCAGGGTTGACAAATCTTCCCGCGTCATAAGATGCCTGCGCCCACATGATAGAATCTGTACAGTCCGAATGGTAATAGCCCGGCTCGACAAAAATAATGACATACAGCGTTAAGAAAAAAGCAATTCCCCCAATGAGCATTGCAATAATCTCCCTGATTGTCTGATTCTTAAATAAATTCATTTTCTTATCCTCATTTCACAATAATCCGCATATAATAAAGCGGCCAATCCATACTGTTTTTATGTGAAAAGTATATCATAAATATATATTGTCAGCAATAGACGGCGCTTCTCCCCATAAATATTTTGATGCGCCCTCCCTGCAAATATTTTGAAAACTCTATTGCAATATTCCCTGTTCATGTTATACTTAATGTAGTATCAGATACTATGTAAAGGGGTTTTTATAATAATGTTTAAAATAATGAGTGATAGCGCCTGTGATTTATCGCAGAAATATATCAAAAATCATGATATTGAAATCATTCCCATCTCTGTTTCATTTGATGGGGAGACATTTATGAAAGATACACTTGAAATTTCCAGAAAGGACTTTTATCAGCGTCTTGTAGACGATCCGAAGCTGTTTCCAAAGACAACGCTCCCTTCTGTCGAATTATTTGCCGACGCTTTCCGGAAATACGTAAAAGACGGAATTCCCGTTATCTGTTTTACGATTTCCCTGCACCTCAGCGGCTCTTATAATTCTGCCATGAATGCAAAAAGTCTGGTGGAGGAGGAATATCCGGAAGCGGACATCACCGTACTGGATTCCCAGCAGAACACCGTCACGCAGGCGTTGATTATTGATCAGGTCGTCCGCATGAAGGACGCCGGACTTTCCATAAAAGATGTACTGAAAAAAATGGACGCTCTGATGAAATCCGCCCGAATTATTTTTACGGTCGGTTCTCTCGACTATCTGCAGATTGGCGGCAGGATTGGCAAACTCGCTAAATTTACTTCAGGAAAACTTGGAGTAAAACCGATTATCATTATGAAAGACGGCGATATCGGTTTTGGCGGTCTGGGAAGGAACCGGAATAAAATCAAAAATTCACTGATTGACATCGCCGGAAAATATCTGAATGAACATGGAAAAGAAAATTTCATTGTTTCCGTCGGATACGGATACGACGCTTCCGAAGGCGTTTCTTTTATGAATTCTATCGAAGAAAAATTAGATATCCGGCTCAATACCGATACCAACGTGGAAATCGGAGTAGTTTCCTGCACCCATACCGGCCCATACGCTTTGGGGATTGGTATGATACAGAAATATGAAACGATTGCATAAAATCTCAATAATCACTTCTCTAATAAAAAATGCTTCTCTCCGCGACTGATCATGATAAGTTTACGCCCTTATCTGTCCGGAAAGAAGCATTTTCCTCTTTTTATTTTTATTTTTCTTTTTTGTTTTTCCTTTTTGCTTTTCTTTTTTATTTTTCGCTTTCCGTATCCGCCGGCTGCGCGAGCGTCTTTTTATATCTGTTCACTGCCGGCGTCACTGCGATGGTATAAATCAAATCAATCAGACCTGCCGCCGCAAAGATAATGCCAAGAACCGCAATCCCCCGCTCGCCTACCTGACTGTAACCGCCGTTGTCTCCGACATTTTTCGGCATCTGAAGCACCAGTATCCCCAATATCAGGCAGAGAACCGCAACGACCAGCAGAGGAATCCATCTGCCCTCCATCTTTCTGAGGAAATATGCGCTTTCTCCTTTGATCAGAGCGCTCACAATAATTAAAATCGCAATGGCATAAATTAAGAAGGTCTGAATCATGTGATTTTCAACAACAATCGCAATCGCCGCCGCAATCAGGACGATTGCCACCACAATTTTATATTTGTAGTGTCCGCCCGTTTCATCATTCTTTTTAAGTTCATAGAGATACCGGACTGCGAGTACCAGTAAAATTGCTGCAAGGGCGTATCCCACAAAACTGATTACCTTCAGTGGAAAACGGTACATCAGAAGCCCCATCACAATCGCAATCAGTGAAAATACCAGCATCGATATGTTTGATTGTCTGATTCGGTTCATAATTCTGCTCCCTTCAATGGTAAAAACCATGCTTATTTGAAATATTCAACACCGGACTCAAATACCTGTAAATCCTGCTCTCCATAAATATTTTTTGCAACGGAGGAGCCTTTTCTTTCAATATGAGCCATCTTACCAAAACATCTGCCGTCCGGACTGGTAATGCCCTCAATCGCCGCGTAGGAACCGTTGACATTCCATTCCTCGTCCATCGTCGGCTCGCCATTCCGGTTGACATACTGTGTGGCAACCTGTCCGTTTTCAAAAAGCTGCTTAATTGTTTCTTCCGGAGCAACAAATCTGCCCTCTCCATGGGACGCAGGATTGACATAAACGCCACCCAGAGCCGCCTTCTGAAGCCATGGGGATTTGTTGGAAACTACCTTTGTATAAACCATCTTAGATACATGACGGTTGATTGTATTGTAAGTCAGCGTCGGAGAAGAAACATTCTGTCCTGTAATCTGTCCATTCGGCACTAAGCCCAGTTTGATTAACGCCTGAAATCCGTTACAGATACCGAGCGCAAGCCCGTCCCTCTCATTCAGCAGTTTATGAACTGCTTCTTCAATTTTTGCGTTCCGGAAAGCCGTTGCAAAGAATTTTGCAGAACCGTCCGGTTCGTCGCCGGCGCTGAAGCCACCCGGAAACATAATAATCTGCGCCTGTGCAATCGCTTTTTCAAAGATATCAACGGAATCCCTGATATCCTCCGGCGTCAGGTTCTTAAATACCTTTGTAATAACATTAGCGCCTGCCTTTTCAAATGCCTTTGCGCTGTCGTATTCACAGTTTGTGCCCGGAAATACCGGAATAAATACCGTCGGTACGGCCACTTTATTTTTGCAGACATACACGCTGCCTTTGTCATATACCGGAGTATCTAAAATGTCCGTATTTCCATGACTTCTTGTAGGGAATACTTTTTCGAGCGGCTTCTGCCATGCTTTCAGCGCATCGTCCATTGCAATCACATCATATCCGTACTCAAAAGTCTCCCTGTCGTTCGTTTCACCAAGCAGTACATAACTGGCGGTAATATCGTCCAGACGTTCTGCCGGTACTTCTGCCACAATATCGCCGAAAGCCGGCGCAAATAAATCAGCACCCGGTATGCTTCCGCTCAGGCTGACGCCAATCCGGTTTCCAAACGCCATTTTGCTGACTGCCGGAATCACGCCTTTTCCGTCAACTGCATATGCGGAAATAATCACGCCCTCCTGAATCATTTGATGGATTGCGTCATACAGTTTCATAATCTCACCGTAAACCGGCTTGTCATACGAATCCCTGCTGATTTCAAACTGAACAATCTTATTTCCTGCGGCTTTCAGCTCCGGTGTAATAATATCTTGTTCCTTTGCAACGTCCACAGCAAAAGAAACGAGTGTCGGCGGTACATCAATATCATTAAAAGTACCGGACATACTGTCCTTTCCGCCAATTGACGGAAGCCCAAAGCCCATCTGTGCGTCAAACGCTCCGAGAAGCGCTGCAAACGGCTGGCTCCAACGGCGCGGATTTTCGGTCATTCTCCGGAAATATTCCTGATATGTCATACGGATCTTTTTGTAATCACCGCCGGCGGCAACGACCTTTGCAATCGAATCTACAACCGCATACATCGCGCCATGATACGGGCTCCAACTGGATAAATACGGATCAAATCCATAACTCATCATCGTTACGGTATCGCATTTTCCTTTCAGCACCGGAAGTTTTGCCACCATCGTCTGTGTCTCTGTCATCTGGTACTTTCCGCCATGCGGCATAAATACCGATCCCGCTCCGATAGAACCGTCAAATTTTTCAACAAGACCTTTCTGCGAGCAGACATTTAAGTCGCCAAGCGTTTCAAGCCAGCGTTCCCTGACGTTTTGCACCTCCGGCTTTTGAAAGAAGTTTTTATTTTCGTCCGGCATATCCACTTCGACAGCCGTTTCCTGATGCGCGCCGTTTGTATCCAGAAATGCTCTGGAAATATTGACGATTTCCTTTCCTCTCCACTCCAGTACCAGTCTCGGCTCCTCTGTCACTTCTGCCACGACGGTTGCTTCGAGGTTTTCTTCATTCGCATAGTTTAAAAACTGTTCCACATCGGACGGATCAACGACGACTGCCATTCTCTCCTGTGATTCGGAAATTGCAATTTCCGTTCCGTCCAGTCCGGCATATTTTTTCGGTACTTTATCAAGATTGACATGCAGCCCGTCCGCCAGTTCGCCGATTGCCACAGATACGCCACCTGCGCCAAAGTCGTTACACTTTTTAATCATATGGCTGACTTCCTCGCGTCTGAACAATCTCTGCAATTTGCGCTCTGTCGGCGCATTTCCCTTTTGAACCTCTGCGCCGCACGTTTCAATGGATTCTTCGGTATGAATTTTGGAGGAACCGGTTGCACCTCCACAGCCGTCCCGTCCGGTTCTGCCGCCTAACAACACAATAATATCTCCCGGATCAGACGTAAGCCTCTGTACTGCGCGGCGTGGTGCAGCGCCCATGACTGCGCCGATTTCCATTCGCTTTGCGACGTAATCGGAATGATAAATTTCTTTTACCAGTCCTGTTGCAAGTCCAATCTGATTTCCGTAAGAGCTGTATCCGTCGGCAGCTCCCCGAACCAGTTTTTTCTGCGGGAGTTTGCCCGGCAGCGTTTCGCTCATGGATTTTGTAGGATCTGCCGCGCCTGTAACACGCATTGCCTGATATACATAAGTACGTCCGGACAACGGATCCCTGATAGCACCTCCAAGACATGTGGCTGCGCCACCGAACGGTTCAATTTCTGTCGGGTGGTTATGCGTTTCGTTTTTGAAATTGACCAGCCACTCCTCAGTTTCTCCGTCTACTTCGACCGGAACGACAATACTGCAGGCGTTAATCTCATCAGACTTTTCCTGATCGTCCAGTTTTCCTTCTTTTTTCAATTTGCGCATTGCCATCAGCGCCAAGTCCATCAGGCAGACAAATTTATCTTTTCTGTCCCCGAAAACGTCTTTCCGGGTTTCTAAATAATCCTCATAAGTTTTTACAATCGGTTCATGATAAAATCCGTCGTCAAAACTGATGTCTGTCAGTTCTGTGTTGAATGTCGTATGCCGGCAGTGGTCAGACCAGTAGGTATCCAGCACACGTATTTCCGTCATGGACGGATCCCTTTTTTCCTCGTTTTTAAAATAATTTTGTATATGAAGAAAATCTTTGAACGTCATGGCAAGTCCCAGAGAGTCGTACAGCTTTCGGAGCGGTTCTTCCTCCATATCCTGAAAGCCTTCAAAAATCAGGACATCTTCCGGCTCGTCAAATTCCGTCACTAAAGTTTCCGGCTTTTCCAAACCGGTCTCTCTCGAATCAACCGGATTGATACAGTAATTTTTAACCTGCGCAAACTGCTCGTCCGTCAGCGCGCCCTCCAGTACATAGGTGACCGCCGTTTTAATCACCGGCTCCTCCTTTTCGTTTAAAAACTTGACGCACTGTACTGCGGAATCCGCTCTCTGGTCAAACTGTCCCGGAAGGTATTCCACACTGAACACTTTTGATGTCTTTGGATCATATGGAAATGTTTCCTCGTACACATCATCGACCGGCGGCTCGGAAAATACAGATGTCAACGCCTTCCGATAAGTTTCCTCTGAAAGATTTTCCACGTCATACCGCACCAATACGCGGACATTCCGAAGACTTTCGAGCTCCAGATAACTTTGAATGTCCTCTGTCAGTTCCTTTGCTGTCACAGCATAAGGCTGTTTCTTTTCTACATAAACTCTCTTAACCTTACTCATGAGTTCCTCCTGAAAGTTTTTTGTGCCACAATTCTAATCACTCGTCAAATCCCTCCTGACGCAAGCGTCACCGAGATTTTCCTCGTTATTATACCATCTCGACTGTCATCTCGATGGAGATACTCGTCAAATCCCTCCTGACGCAAGCGTCATCGAGATTTTCCTCGTTATTATACCATAAAAACTTCAAAGGGTGAAGCATAAACTGTGGACGCGTACACTTATCGGCGTTTACAGATAATTCCTTTACTTCTCCGGCGTCTGATACTCCGTCATATTTTTCCGATACCACTGCGGAAGATTGGTCTGCTGGCATTTCGGGTTTTTGCGCGCTTCAATTCCAATCGTGTCAAAAAATACCTTCCATAAATCTTCATATTCATCTGCTTTTTGCAGAGCGGCAATCCGCTCCTCTACGTTCTGCCCCATCACCATAACGCACTCGCCGTCTGCGGGGTGCGCCAATGCCTTTTTTCTTTTTTCATCATAAATAATCCAGTTTTCCTTTGGAAACCGTTCTGAGAAATGTTTTTCAAGCAGCAGGAGTACATCGCATCGCGGCTCGATTTTTCCAAACAGTGCTCCACCCTTTAACTCTGCAAAACGGAGAAATCCTTTAAAGTTATGCGCTTCATTCGCCACTTTGCGGTCTAATTCCATCAGGGCAAGCACATCAGGATTGTGCAACATTCGGATTACCTCCGCTCCCTGCCGGTACCCGACTTTTAAAAAATTTACAATAATATCCGCCTTTTCCACAGCATAATGCATACAGGCGCGGTAAACCATCACATAAGCTTTTGGCGAAATCTTAATGCGGATAGAACGCGCCACCTTATCCGCTTTTTCCATGTCTGTGGAAACCTGTCTGTATTCGGAAAAGAAGGTAGGCGCGTAATGGGTTCCCGAAAAAATCGTCACCTGATGCCCTTCATTCATCAGCACCCATGCATCATAAACGGCAGTCATAATCCCTTCAAAAGAATCTTCGCAGACTAATGTTATATTCATGTTTTCACCTCTAAATCCATCAAACTCATCTGCCTGTAAGTCGTATCGTCTTCAATCGCAAAAATCTGCTTTCTGTCTTTGTCCGCAATACAGCGGGAAATATAGTCTCTCTCCAGCCTCAGCGGAAACATCGTCTTTCCACAGCAGGTAATAAAATAGGCAGCTCTCTTGAGCACAACGCCCATTTTTTTCAGGCTTTCAAAATCAAGCATGGAATACCGGCGCGCCGACACAATCCGTTTTGCCGACCGGACGCCAATGCCCGGCACCCGCAACAGGACATAATAATCGGCTTTCATCACCTCCACCGGAAACCGTTCCAGATGATTGACCGCCCAGTCGCACTTTGGATCAAGCACTACGTTAAAATTCTGGCGCCGCTCGTTTAACAGTTCATTTACATGAAATCCGTAATACCGCAGCAGCCAGTCCGCCTGATAGAGCCGGTGCTCCCGCAGAAGGGGATTCGGCCCTATTGGCGCCGGCGCGTCAATATTGTGGTTGATGTCCACAAAAGCAGAATAAAATACGCGCTTTAATTTCATGGTCTGATACATATATTCCGTAACCAGCATCAACTGGTAATCCGTCTCCGGCGTCGCCCCGATAATCATCTGGGTACTCTGTCCCGCCGGCACAAATTTTGACTGCTTTTTTTGTCCGTTTTTGGTCACCAGCGCATAGCCGCCTTTTTTATCGGGAAGCGGTTTTCCAATTCCCTCCCTGATCTGATTCATCGGCCGCAGAATATTCTGAAAATTTTTGTTCGGCGCAAGGTCTGCAAGCCCCTTTCTGGTCGGCAGTTCTAAATTGACGCTCATACGGTCTGCGAGAAATCCGACGCGCTCGATGATTTCTTTAGAAGCGCCGGGAATCGCTTTCACATGTATATAGCCAAAAAAATGGTATTGGTTGCGAAGTTTCCACAAGGTTTCATAAATCAGGCTCATCGTAAAATCCGGACTTTTGAGAATACCGGAGCTTAAAAACAATCCCTCAATATAATTTCTGCGGTAAAACTGCATCGTCAGTTCACAGATTTCGTCCGGCGTAAAGGAAGCGCGCGGCACGTCGTTGGACTTGCGGTTGATACAGTATTTACAGTCGTAGACACATTCATTCGTAAATAAAATCTTTAAAAGCGACACGCACCTGCCGTCCGAAGAAAATGTATGGCAGATACCGCAGGCATGGGCGTCTCCCATTCCCACTCCCGAATTTGTGCGATTTGCGCCGCTGCTCGTACACGCCACATCATATTTTGCCGCGTCCGTCAATATCTTTAATTTTTCAGAAACCGTCATCTGCTGCTGAATTTCCATTACCGTCACTCCCTGTCAAAAATCGAACATTTGTTCTTTTTATATAGTAACACTTTTATTTGTGAATTTCAACAACCTAATTATACTTAAATGTATTTTTAAGTTTGACCGAAATTGGAAGAATTCTGTGACGGAAGTAAAAGCACTACTATCTTTTACTGTGACCCATATAGTTTTTGGCAGAAAGGCGCCTGTGAAAAAATCACGAGTATATCCTCTACATACGTCCGAAAGGAAGCTAATTCGCTGATTTAGATGACGATAAAATCAGACTTATGATGAACCACATCAATAACGAAAAAAGAGACAGCCTGAATGGACATAGCCCATACAAACTCTCTCTTTTACTACTGGACAACAGACTGCATGAAGCATTGGGATTAAAAGCTATCGCCGACACTTCACGCGAGGCGCGGATTCATAAGAATAACTACCTTTCCGCGCCTCTGCGATCCCTGCGGAGCATTTTTTATTTTATTGATAGGAAATCACTACGCAACCTATTTCTTTATTTTTACTTTTTTCACGCGAGACCATGCTCCAAGTTTCTTTCCATTGATGCCACGCACTCTGATGTAATAGGTCTTTCCAACCTTCAGCTTTTTGATGATATATTTGATTTTCTTTGTTTTTCTGGTCTTTGCCTTTTTAAATTTTCTATTTGTCGAATACTGAATCTTATAGGATTTTGCATTCTTTGCCTTGCTAAACTTGATGAGGGCAGCTTTTTTCTTAATATTTTTTACAGATTTAATCTGAACCTTTACCGGCTTTTTAATAGTCGGATTTCCTTCTTTTGCTGTGGTTGTTTCTTCAGGCTTTGTTGTAGTTTCCCCACTGGCAGCAGGTGTCGTACTTTCCGTAATTTCTTTTGACGTTGTTTCTTCAGTTGAACTTGTGTCCTCAATTGGCTCTTTAATGTCCTTTACGTTAATTGTTTTTGGTTCTGCTACTGCATTTTCTCCATAAATGCTCTCATAGCCTCCACGGTATAGAACGGCAAGCTTGTCATACATTTTTGAGAATAACGACGGATTGAATCCGGTAATTGAAAATCCACTTCTACTTAAATCCATATCTGCAATTTCAAGTCCCAATGGACTTGTCAGACCATTTTCTGCATAAACATCAGACTCTGAACCTGTTCCATTTAAACTGATTCCCGAGCGGGTCTTTGTAATAATCAGACTGGTGCTATTAAAAATTCCGCCGCTTCCTATCCAACTGGAGGATTTCCAATAAGTATTGCTGCTATCATATTCCCCAAAATCTTCCGGAATTGGATCTCCACCAACAAAATTTCCATTTTCATCAAAATTTGCCTCATCATCGGTCGGATCAAATGTACCGCTCGGATTATAAATTCCATCTCCGCCTAAAAGGTTACATGTAATGGCGGCCATACCATCACGATCTGTATAGGAAGCGATACGGCTTTCACGATACCACGCATCTCCTGTCGTTGCTGTCGGATGAATAAACAATGTACAGCCCATTGCTGCATAATAACGACCGATTTCCGGATAGAAATGTCCATCTCTACAAATATCAATTCCTACTTTTCCCCATTTTGTTTCAATTATTTTTGGGGTCGTTCCACATACGGACCACTGATCCTCCACTCCGGCTCTCTGAATTTTCTGGTAAGAGTCAATACTTCCGTCCGGAGCTAGAATTGCTGCAGCATTATAAACTTTTTCCACTCCATCTTCATACATCTTAAACTTCTTTTCTTTCTGGGTCATTCCAAAAATAATATACATATCATATTTCTTTGCATAAGCAGAAAGTTCATAAGTGCTTTCTCCCGGAATGGTTTCAGCAGTTGCTACCTGCATAGAAACACCATATTTGTGATAGAACGGATCCTGTTCAGGTTTCACATACCCATATCCTGATAATATTGTTTCCGGAAATACCAGAATATCAACACCTTTTTCTCCTGCTTCTTCAATATATTGTATCATTTTTTCCTTCGTTTTTTCTTTGTTGCCCCAATATCCGGTCATATTGACAACAGCAGCTCTAGGCTGTTCTGTAGCAGTGCTTCTATAAGAAAGAGTTTCTCCATTTTCCTTTTTGTCTGCTAATTCTTTATAAAGTGTAGTATAAAGTTCCGGATTGAAATCCTTATTGTTGCAGGCACCACTTGACCTTGCAGTACAGGAAGTGACATTGGTAACTAATCCTTCTTTTCCAGTGATAATATCTGCTTTTACATTACTTTTTCCGTTTGCACCCTCTGTACCACCATAGTATGCCGCACTTCCGTTTAAAATAACGCTGCCGCCCGGAAATGTATATTTATCATTTAATCCGTCTTTTCCGACCAAATCAGAACTCATAATCGTAAAACCTTCTCTGGAAGCTGCACTTTCAAGACGGTTTTTATAATACCACTCCCATGCACTGTCATCTTCAATAGAATACCCCCTTGAAGTTGCTGTTGGATTCAGTAAAAGGTTACAGCCCTGTGCTGAATAATATCTTGCAAGTTCCGGTGTGGCATAGGTATCGTAACAAATGCTAAGTCCTATCTTTCCATAACTGCCTGCATCTATGAGTACCGGGGTTTCTCCTGCGACACACCAGCTTCCTTCTACCGGATGTATTTTCTGATATGCTGTGATATTGCCTTCCGGGGAGCATGCAAACGCAGAGTTGTAAGCATGTTCAGAGTCTCCATCAATTTTTTGCGTAGCTCCATAAATAATCCACATATCGTACTCATCTGCAATCTCAGCAAAGGTTTTTGCAGTCGGTCCATCTAACTCCTCAGCGCTGTTTACCGCCCACTGATAATCCTCTGCATTCGGGTTACTGGATGATACATACCCGGTCACGCACATTTCAGGGAATAACAGAATTTTTACTCCCATCTCATGAGCCTCGTCAATGTAGTCCGTCATACTTTCTATATTTGCCTCTTTATTACCCCATGTTGGTTGGAAGTTTACTACCCCTAATTCATTTACACCAAATTTATATGATGTACTTGGCTGCGCCAGTCTCTCATACCTTGTAACTACTTTTTCATCGGTAATTGATGCCTGAATGTAATTACTTCCAACTGCCGGAGTAAATATCATTGATAACGCAATGATACCCGCTGCGAATGTCTTAAACCATCGTTTACCTAACATATTTCTATTGTTTCTCATTTTCAGCCTCCTTAAAACTCTGTATGTCCTTTGTAACGGTTTGCGCGCAAAATAAAAAACGAGGATACCGTTTCCGGAACACCCTCGTTATTACAAATTTATAGCATGCTGCTTTTTTGAAATCAAGAATATTTGTTAAATATTTAACAACATTAATATAATTCTTTTTATTTTTAATCACATCATTAAATACGTATTGGCTTAAATTAATTTATAAAAGCCTTTATAAAAATCATTACAGTCGTTCATTCATACAACTGAATTTTTCTTCCACTAATAAAATTAATTATTTAATTTTTTTACGGACTGCTTTACTCCATGAGGAATACAGACGGCTTGTTTTTTTATACCGATAACAGCGGACTCTGAAATAGTATTTTTTCTTACGTTTTAATTTTTTAATCTGAATTTTTTTACTTGTTGTTGTTTTTTTCAGACTGTTTTTGAATTTTTTATATCTGGAATACTGCACCTGATAGGCAATCGCATTTTTTCGTCCGCTCCATTGAACCGTTGCCGTTTTCTTTCCGGTCTTTACTTTTTTTATTGTAAGTTTTTTCAGTTTTTTTACCGTAGTCTGTCTGTAAATATTGTAATCTCTGGTTCTGACTTCTCCATACCAGAAATCCAAATCTACGCCACCATAAATCCCGTCAATTTTTTCTGTGGACGTACACTGCCACATATCATAAGAGCCCTGATATGTGCAGACAGGATTATATTCTGCCAGCCATTTTGCCTGTACAATGTCCGCCAAAGACGGTATGTAGTTAATCCACCAGTTTTTATTTGCATAAATACTGCACTCGTATCCGCTGCTTGAAATAATCTGCAGAAACGTATCCGCAATCTGTTTTCTCTTTGCAGCGGAAAGGCGTACCTGAATAGGATCCTCCATATCATAATAAATCGGGAAATTCATCTGGTGGCCCTTCACAAGCCTCAAAACGTGCTTTGCCTCACTTTTTGCCATTGCCTCCGTCGTCGCATAGGAGTAAATATAAACGCCAAACGGGATACCATTGTCCTCGCAGCCCTTTACATTCCGTTCCCACTTGGCATCGTCCTGAGAACGGGAATTGTTTCCGTAGCCGCACCGGATAATCGCATAATCCACATCGGTCTTTGCAACTTTTTTCCAGTTAATATTTCCGTTATGGTGGCTGACGTCTATGCCTTTCATCGTGGCGCCCGCAACAACCTTTCCATTCCATTTAATTTTCTTTTTTGTCGTCGGTTCTTCGGTGGTCGGCTCAGTCGTTGGCTCAGTTGTCGGTTCGCCTGTCGTCATTTCCGCTGTCGTCGTCTCTCCGCTTGTTTCCTCTGTGGTCGCCTCGGTCGAAAAGTCTTCTGTGCTCTCCGTTTCCCCTGTGATTTGTTCTGTGATGGTTTCCTCCGGGCTCTGCTCCTCCTGCGTCGCCTGCTCTTTGGAACCTGCCTCCGGCTCCGTTGCCGTTTCACCTTCCGTCGCGGATATCTGACGGATTTCATTTTGCATGTCTCCGGCAGATATTTTCATACTCCATTCGGCAGATGAAATACTGCCAAATACCAACGCCGCCACTAATAATCTGCATACTTTACTTTTAAATTTTCTACTCATACGTTCCTCTTACTTTTGTTTTTTGTTGAATCATGTCTAAAATACGGTTTGCCACATCATTTTTTGATAACAGCGGAAGCTCCGTCACCTGTTCTTTGGTAATTACGGTCACAACATTAGTATCAGTGCCAAATCCTGCGCCCTCCACTTTTAAATTGTTTGCGCAAATCATATCCAGATTCTTTTTTTCCAGTTTTTGTATGGAGTTCTCTATCAGGTTTTCTGTCTCCATCGAAAAACCGCAGATAAACTGCTTTGTCTTTTTTGCCGAAAGCGCGCTTAAAATATCGGTAGTACGCTCAAGAGCAATCGACATATCGCCGTCTTTTTTCTTGATTTTTTCCGTACTCTGTACCTTTGGCCGGTAGTCCGCCACTGCAGCGCTCATAATTAAAACGTCTGTTGCGTCAAAATTATTGCATACTTCTTCAAACATTTCCTGTGCGCTCTCTATTTCGATGACTTTGACAAAATCCGGTTTCCTGAGAGCGGTCTTTCCTGTGACAAGAGTTACCTCTGCTCCCCGCAGCATTGCCTGATAAGCAAGCGCGTAACCCATCTTTCCGGTAGAATGATTGCTGATAAAGCGTACCGGATCAATCTGTTCCATCGTCGGCCCTGCCGTCACTAAAATTTTTTTGCCCGCAAGGTCTTTTTCATAGGCAATCTCTTTTAAAATATACTCCAAAAGCGTTTCCGGCTCCGGCATTTTCCCTCTGCCGGTGTCACCACATGCAAGATACCCCTCCGCCGGACTGATGACATGATACCCGTATCGTTCCAGTTTTCTGAGGTTGTCCTGAACAATCTCATTCTCAAACATATTGGTATTCATTGCCGGTACTATGTACTTCGGGCACTTCGCCGCCATAATCGTAGTCGTCAGCATATCGTCTGCAATACCGCCGGCAATTTTCCCGATGACATTGGCGCTTGCCGGCGCCGTCATGAAAATATCCGCCCGTTTTGCTAAAGCGACATGCTCCACCTGAAATTCAAAATTGCGGTCGAATGTATCCACCAGACATTTATTTCCCGTCAGGGTTTCAAAAGTGATGGGATTGATAAAATTGACGGCATTTTTTGTCATAATGACATGCACGTCTGCGTTTTTCTTTTTTAATGCGCTCGCAAGAGTGGCAGTCTTGTATGCCGCAATACTTCCGCTCACGCCCAAAACGACTGTTTTGCCTGTTAACATAAAAACTCCTTTTTGTATCTTATCAAAGCATTTTGAACTGAATTTGATTTCCTAAATGCCAATTTTAACCATTCAGCCATACACCTGAATACATAAATATTTGGAAAGACTGCTTGCAGGATTTCAAATATTTATGTATTTAGATATTTGGGGAACCAAAATCAGCGGGAAACAGCAGATTTATCTGCGGCTTCGGGCTGGTATGGCTGAATGTTGAATCGTTATAATCTGATTTATCTGCGGATTCAATCTGGTATGGCTAAATATCAAACAGTTGTCCATGCTTTTCATAATTTGTCACGCGGGTAATCTGATTTTCGTCATTCACAAAAACAACCTTTGGTTTGTTTTCCTCTGCCTCGTCCGGCGTCATCTGTGCATAACACATAATGATAATTTTATCGCCGAGCTGTACTTTATGCGCGGCCGCACCGTTTAAGCAGATCATTCCTGAGCCTTCCTCGCCCGCAATCACATAAGTTTCAAAGCGGTTTCCGTTATCCACGTCGGCAATCTGCACTTTCTCATACTCACAAATTCCCGCCGCTTTTATAAGAGCCTCGTCAATGGTAATGCTGCCCACATAATTTAATTCTGCCTGCACGACCGTCGCGCGGTGAATTTTACTTTTTAACATCGTTACTAACATATTGATTCTCCTAAAATGAAATTGTCAATGAGACGCGCCTTTCCAAAGTATACTGCCATCGCTACGAGCATTGGCGGTTTCACCTCTTTCTGCTGCTGCATGGTCAATCCGTTGACCGCCTTAACGTAATCAATTTTTGCCAGCGGTTCTTTTTCTATATTTTCCTTCATCTTTGCGACGAGAACGTCCGCATCGCGTTCCCCCTCTGCCACAAGCTTCTTTCCCAGTTCCACCGTCCGGCTCAGCACGACTGCCGCCTTGCGCTCCTCAGGCGTCAGATACGCGTTTCGCGAGCTTTTGGCAAGTCCGTCCGCCTCGCGGATAATCGGACAGCCGACGACATTGATATCCATATTCAAATCCTGCACCATATGTCTGATAATCGCCAACTGCTGCGCGTCCTTTTCCCCGAAATAGGCATTGTCCGGCTGCACGATATGAAACAGTTTGGTGACAACCGTACAGACGCCGCGGAAATGAACCGGTCTGGAAAGCCCGCAGAGTTCTTCCGTCAGGACAGACATATCGACATAGGAGCTGAAATCTTTATGATACATTTCCTCCGGTTCGGGATTGAAAATCAAATCCGTTCCCAGTTCTTCGCAATACCGGCTGTCCTTTTCAAAATCACGCGGATAGTTTGCCAAATCCTCGTTCGGCCCGAACTGCATCGGATTGACAAAAATGCTGACGACAACCCGGTCGTTATTTTCCCGCGCTTTTTTAATCAGGCTTCCATGCCCTTCATGGAGATATCCCATCGTCGGCACCAGCCCGACCGTCAGTCCTTCTTTCTTCCAGCCTTTTACCAGTGTTCTTACTTCGTTGATTGTTTTTACAACTTTCATATAAACTCCTCTTTTCTGCGCTGATATTTCCTTAATAAAGTTTTTCAATCACCTCATCGTCAATGCCGTAAGTGTGCTCCGGCGCCGGAAATGTTCCGTCATTGACGGCTTGCATATATTCCCGAAACGCCCCTTTCATCACTTCTCCGACCGATGCAAACTGTCTGACGAATTTCGGTACATAATCCGTAAACATGCCGAGCATATCCTGATAAACAAGCACCTGCCCGTCACAGTCCGCGCCCGCGCCGATTCCAATCGTCGGAATATGCAGTTTTTCCGTTACCAGTTTTGCCAGTTTTGCCGGAACGCCCTCCAGCACAACCATAGAAGCGCCTGCCTCCTGCACTGCAAAGGCGTCCTCCAGCAGTTTTTTTGCTGCCGCTTCCGTCTTTCCCTGAACTTTATAACCGCCAAAGGAATTGATGGACTGCGGTGTCAGCCCCAAGTGCGCGCATACGGGAATGGAAGCTTTTACAATCGCTTCAATCTGCGGGCAAACCTCTTTTCCACCCTCCAGTTTTACCATGTTTGCGTGTCCTTCCTTGACCAGCCTTCCCGCGTTGACTACTGCGTCGTAAACAGATGTCTGATAGGACATAAACGGCATATCACAGACCAACAGAATATTTTTGATTCCCCTTGATACTGCCGCGCAGTGATGAATCATATCTTCCATCGTCACCTGAAGGGTATCTTCATATCCGAGCATGGTGTTTCCAAGAGAATCCCCGACAAGAATAATGTTCACGCCGACCTCCTCCATCAACTTTGCCGTTGAATAATCGTAACAGGTCAGCATGGAAATTTTCTTTCCCTCCTGCTTCTGCTTTTGTATCGTACTCACCGTATTTTTCATTGTAAGACCTCCTCTATCTTTCCATAATCCCGATTTGGGTGCTTCGTCTTTGCAATCTGTGTCAGTTTTTTTGATACCGCCTTATAGATTTCCAAATCTGTCCCTGACAGAACCGACAAATGCTTCTGCACCGTAAAAATATCATTTCTTTCAACCGGCCCTGTCAGCGCGTCGACGCAGCCTTTGGACAAAACAGTTTCTATGTTCCCGCGGATAATCGGCGACAGCGCTTCTTTGGCGCAGGCTTCGTCAAATCCACATTCCTGCATCAGCGATTGCGCCATAGATAAAATCCCGACAACCAGATTGCTTGCCGTTGCGGCTGCCGCATGATACCGGATTTTATTTTCTTTTGAAACAGTGCGCACCGGATTTCCAAGACGCTCAAACAACGCCCTTACTTCTCCTTCTTTTTCCGGCGAACCCTCGATTGTAAAATAACTGTGTGAAAGCTCTTTGTAAGAATGATACCTGTCGCTGACAGCAAAGAGCGGGTGGATAGAAAAACCAAAACATTCATATTTTGATATATCCGAAAAGACCTCTGAGGATAATGCGCCACTGCAATGGCACACTATTTTTCCACTAATATGATAAGATTTCACCTGTTCCCAGACAGAAGCAATCACCCCGTCCGGAACGGTTAAAAACAAAACGTCACTGTCCTTTACCAGTTGTTCCATATGGTCATAAGCATTTGAACCGGTAAACTCTGACGCCTCGATGGCGTCCTTTTTCCATTCACTGTAATAGCCTGTGACTGTCAGGCCATGATCAGCAAAATATTTTCCGAGAGAAAATCCTACTTTCCCTGCTCCTATAAATCCAAATTTCATGGGCACCCCTCCTTTTCGTCGGGACAATGAGTCTCATTCCGTTAAGATATGAGCTGCGCTCTTTTTATTTGTCATATAGTGAAATTTTTCAGCGGTATAGTTTCTTTGCGAATACTATCCGAAACATAATTTAACATACTCAGAACATGATTTCAAGTATGCAAAGGTTAAAGACGGTATAAAAAATAGGAAAGCCACCGTCAGATTGCTTTCCTATTTTTTAATGATTCTGTCTTACTTATTTGTCCGCTTTCGTCGTTGTTTCCGCAGCGGCTTTTGACGTCGTTTCTGTCGGCGCCTCCGTTGTCAGCTGGGAACCTTTTTTCACAGTAACATTATCTGCGAAATATTCCTGAACCTTTTGATAAAGAATCGCATATTCGACTTCTTCTTTTCCGTAATTCTTTTCAAGATCCTCAACAGTAGAAGTCATTGCCTCTGCCATTGTAGCCGCTTCCGCTTTGTAGACCTTGTCATTCATTTCAATGCCCGCTCTCTCTGCAAGCGCCTCAACAACCATTCGGGTTTTCATATCGCTTAATACGCTGCTCTCGACCTGTTCGTCCCACTGTTCCTTTGACATGGAGCAAGCCTCTAGATACTGGTCTAATGTTGCGCCGTAAGAGCTGGAAAGCTGTTGTTCATAGTTTTCATTATATTTTTCAATCTGCTCTTTTTTGACATCGGAGCTGTAAGATACTGCTTCACAGGAGGCTACGTAATCAGCCCAACTTCCATTGATAACATTGGAAATCCGCATCTGCTTAAACGCATAATCGTGAAACTCGTCGACTGTCTTTACTCCATATGCGCCAAAATGTTCCTTTACAAAGTTGTCGTCTAACTTCGGCGTCTGTGACTTCTGGAGTGACTTGATGGTAAATGTAAACCATACGTCCTTTCCTGCGAGTTTTACATCTTTGTCGTCGATTTTCGTTGTATTTGCGTAATCTTCCGGGAATTTTAATTTTTTCGTAAACTTATCGCCTACTTTTCTGCCAACCAGACAGGATACGAAACCATCGATATAGTTTGATGTATCTGTGCCGACGTTGATTGTCTGATCCTGTGCTGTGCCTTTGTCAAAAGTTACTTTCTTTCCGTCCACTTCAATCTGTCCGGAATAATCCACAACAACAGAAGAATCCTTTTTTACCTTGCCTTTTTTCACTGTCTTCTGTGTCGTATACTGTGACAGAATACTATCTGTCTGTGATTTGTATGATTCCTCCGTAACTTTAATGTCGTCTTCATACACAACAACATCTTTGACGTCTGCAAGTTTTACAACGCCGTATTCTACTTCCATTTCGTCGCCGGAAGCCTTATATTTTCCTGTCGTAGCGCCCTCTGCCGTCGTCACTGTCTCCTGCTCGCTTTTTTTGTCCTTATCATCAGAGCTTCCACATGCAACCAGACTAAACGCCATAATCGCCGTCAATGCTCCTGCCAAAAATTTTTTATACATTTTCATTCTCCTCTTTTTTTAGTTTGCAAAATCTGCATTTTCCTGTTTTTGCATACAAACGATTTTAACACAATCCTTTTCATAATGAAAGTCTTTCCATAAAAATTCAAAAAATGTTCATAAATCAATCAAATTCCTTATGGTTGCAAAACCGCAGAACAGACTCAATTGTTTTGATTTATACGTTGATTGTAGCGGAAATTCCAAGAAGTTCTTTGTTTACCTCTAAAACCGGTTTGATTTCTTCATTCAAGAATTCTTCCACCTGTTGCGGAGCGCGTCCCACATATTTTGACGGATCCATCGTCTTTTGCAAATCCTCCTCAGACAGGTTGAACGCTTCATCTGCCGCAATCAGTTCCAGCAGATTGTTGTCGAGCCCTTTCTGCTTTACGTTTGCGCCTGCCTGCATGGACAGTTCGCGGATTTTTTCATGCATTTCCTGACGGTCTCCTCCCGCTTTCACCGCGTCCATCATGATGTTTTCCGTCGCCATAAACGGAAGTTCGCTCATCAGGCGTTTTGTAATCACCTTATCGTATACGACCAGTCCGTCTACAACGTTGAGGTACAAATCCAGAATACCGTCCACTGCAAGGAAGGATTCCGGTACGCTCAGACGTTTGTTTGCTGAATCGTCCAGCGTTCTCTCAAACCACTGCGTCGCTGATGTAATCGCCGGATTTAAAGCAGTCACCATGACGTAGTTTGCCAGAGATGCAATCCGCTCGCTTCTCATCGGATTGCGCTTATACGCCATTGCAGACGAACCAATCTGATTTTTTTCAAACGGTTCTTCAATTTCTTTTAAGTGCTGGAGCAGACGGATATCGTTGGAAAATTTATGCGCGCTCGCCGCAATGCCTGAGAGCACATTTAACACTCTTGTATCCATTTTCCGCGAATAAGTCTGTCCGGAAACCGGAAAGCACTTTTCAAATCCCATTTTCTGCGCAATTTTTTCTTCGAGTTCTTTTACTTTTTTATGGTCTCCCTCAAACAGTTCCAGAAAACTTGCCTGCGTGCCGGTCGTTCCTTTAGAACCGAGCAGCATCATATGGTCTAAAAGATAATCCAAATCGTCCAGATCCAGTTTGAGTTCCATCAGCCAGAGTGTCGCCCGCTTGCCTACGGTCGTCGGCTGCGCCGGCTGGAAATGGGTAAACGCAAGCGTCGGCGTCGCTTTATACTGCTCTGCAAACTTTGACAGCTCGTTGATGACATTGAGCAGTTTCTTGCGGACTAAGCGAAGTCCCTCTGTCATAATAATAATATCCGTATTATCACCGACATAGCAGGAGGTTGCTCCCAGATGGATAATGCCCTTTGCTTTCGGACATTGCAGTCCATACGCGTAAACGTGGGACATCACATCATGCCGGACGAGTTTCTCCCTTTCTTTTGCGTCTTCGTAATTGATATTTTCCGCATTGGCTTTCAGTTCGTCAATCTGCTCCTGCGTGATATTCAATCCCAGTTCCATCTCAGATTCCGCCAGCGCAATCCACAGTTTTCTCCATGTTTTGAATTTCATGTCAGGGGAAAAGATATATTGCATTTCCCTGCTGGCATATCGTTCTGATAATGGACTTACATACTTATCGGTCATAAATTTTCTCCTTTTTACTTTTGATATTCTCCTCTGATGTCATCTTTTGGGGGTTCCATCGGATAATTTCCCGTAAAGCACCCCACGCAGATTTCTTTTCCACCAGATAATTCCTTTAATCTGTCGATATTCAGATACGCTAAGGAATCTGAACCAATTATCTGTCTGATTTCTTCGATTGTTCTGTTGTAAGCGATGAGCAGCTCCTTACTTGGCACATCAGTTCCGAAATAACATTCGCTGATAAACGGCGGAGAACTGATTCTTACATGCACCTCTTTTGCCCCTGCGTCCTTTAACATCTGGACAATCCGGTCGCTGGTCGTCCCGCGCACAATCGAGTCGTCAATCATCACAACCCGCTTTCCGTTTACGGCCTCTTTTAATACGTTGAGTTTTACGCGGACACTGGATTCCCTCGTTTTCTGCTGCGGCTTAATGAATGTCCGTCCGACATAACTGTTTTTGACAAAGGCCGTACCGTAAGGAATTCCCGACTGCATCGCATATCCCATTGCCGCCGCGTTACCGGACTCCGGCACGCCGACGACGACGTCTGCTTCTACCGGACTGTCGATTGCAAGAAATTTTCCCGCCAGAATTCTGGAATGATAAACACTCATGCCATCATAATAACTGTCCGGTCTGGCAAAATAAATATATTCAAAAACACACCGCGCCTGCTCCTGTGGTTTTAAACACATGGATTTGTCGGAATGAATCCCGTCCTGATCAATCGTCACCACTTCTCCCGGTTCAACGTCGCGGATAAATTCCGCGTCAATCGTATCCAGCGCGCAGGTTTCTGATGCAAGGATATACGCATTGTCCCGCCTGCCAATGCAAAGCGGTCGGAACCCGTAAGGATCTCTTGCGCCAATCAGTTTTCTCGGACTGGAAATGACGAGCGCATAAGCACCTTTGATTTTTTTCATCGCATTGACGACCGCCTGCTCCGCTTTTTTGACACGAATCCGCTCTCTGGCAATATGATAAGCGATGACCTCCGAATCAATCGTCGTCTGGAAAATAGCACCGGTATATGCGAGTTCTTCACGCAATTCGTTTGCGTTAATCAGATTTCCGTTATGCGCAAGCATCAACGTACCCTTTACATAATTGAGCACCAATGGCTGGGCGTTACTTGGAATACTGTCGCCCGCCGTCGAGTACCGTACATGTCCCACGCCGATATTGCCTTTTAGTTTTCCCAGATTTTCCTGATTGAAAACTTCATTGACCAGTCCCATTCCCTTGAGCAGTTCCACTTTTCGCGGGCCGGACGTGTCGGAAACCGCAATACCGCAGCTCTCCTGTCCGCGGTGCTGCAGGGCAAACAAGCCGTAATAAATCGTGGAGGCAACGTCGTTGCCGTCCAAATCGTAAATACCAAATACTCCACATTCTTCATGGGGTTTGTCTTCTTCCCATGTCATAGACATCTCCTGATTCATTTTTTCCTCCTAAGAATTTCAGCCGCCCCGCCTGAACGTCAGACATTCTGCCAAAGCGGACTCTTTTGCGGCGGCAGATTGGGGAACCGCCACATTTATTTTTCAGTCAAAGTTCGTGTTCATTATAAAACGAAAGAAAGAGAAAATCAACTTGTGACTTTCTCTTTTTTACTCTATATCATCTCTTTTAATAATTTATTGACTACCGCAGGATTTGCTTTTCCCTGTGTCGCCTTCATCGTCTGCCCGACCAGAGCGCCGATTGCCTTTCCCTTGCCGCTTCTGACATCTTCCACAGCCTTTGGATTTTCTTCGATAACCTTTGCGACAACTGCGCGCAGGGCGTCCTCGTCGTTGTCCTGCTTCATACCATGCTCCTCCACATACTGTTTCGGATCAACGTCTGTTTTAAACATTGCCTCAAAGACTTCTTTTGCGGCGCCCCTGTTAATGACACTGTCTTCAATCAAATGAATCAGACAGGAAAGATTTGCCGCGCTGAACCGGATTCTGTCCGGCTCAATTCCTTCTTCTTTGCAGAGCCTCATAGTCTCGCCCATAATCCAATTGCTGACCTCTTTCGGCTTGTTTCCAAGCGCTACGGTCTCCTCAAATAAGTCTGCAAGCGGTTTGTAAAGGGTAATAATATCCGCGTCATATTCCGGCAGACCAAACTCGCGGATATAACGCGCCATTTTCTCATCGCGAAATTCCGGTTCTCTGCTTTTCACCTCTGCCAGCCACTCATCACTGATAATAATCGGAACCAGATCCGGATCCGGAAAATATCTGTAATCCTGTGCGTCCTCTTTAAAACGCATTGCATAGGAATATTCTTTCGTATCGTCCCACCGGCGGGTTTCCTGAACCACCTGTTCTCCGCTCTCAATCAGGTCAATCTGCCGTTCCTGCTCATTCTCGATTGCACGCGCAATCGCTTTAAAGGAGTTTAGGTTTTTCATCTCGGTTCGCGTACCAAAGGTATCGGAACCGTATTCCCGCACAGACAGATTGACGTCAGCACGCATGGAGCCCTCATTTAATTTACAGTCGGAGGCGCCGAGATACTGGATAATCAGGCGCAGTTTTTCAAGATACGCGATAACTTCGTCAGCAGAGCGCATATCCGGTTCGGACACAATCTCAATCAACGGAACGCCTGAACGGTTTAAATCGACAAGCGAGCAGTCGTTCCAGTCATCATGCACCAGTTTTCCCGCATCTTCCTCCATATGAATTTCGTGAATACGGACTTTTTTCGGATTTCCCTGCGCATCTTTAATCTCCACATATCCGTTGGTACAGATTGGCTTGTAAAGCTGGGAAATCTGATAGTTCTGCGGATTGTCCGGATAGAAATAATTTTTTCTGTCAAATTTACAATTTTGCGTAATGGAGCAGTTGGTCGCCAAGCCGACTGCCATCGCATATTCCACGACCTGCTTGTTTAAAACGGGTAAAGAGCCCGGCATTCCGGTGCAGACCGGACAGGTATGGGTATTTGGCGCGCCGCCGAATTCCGTAGAGCAGGAGCAGAAAATTTTCGTTTTAGTCGCCAATTCGACATGCACTTCTAATCCAATGACTGTTTCGTACTGTTTCATTGCTTTTCCCTCCTAATCTCTTTCTTTTGCCGCTGTGCTCCGTTCATACGTTCTCGTCTGTTCAAAAGCATAGGCGGCTCTGATAATATTTTTTTCCTGAAAGCAGTCTCCAATGAGCTGCATACCAATCGGAAGTCCTTTGGAATCGAGTCCGCATGGAACACAAATTCCCGGAAGTCCCGCGAGATTGACGCTGATGGTATAAATATCGCCCAGATACATTTTCATCGGGTCGGATAAACTTTCTCCGAGCTTCGGCGCAGTCGTCGGCGCCGCCGGAGCGACAATCACATCATACTTTGCAAAAGCGTCGTCAAACGCCTTTTTAATGAGCGCCTTTGTCCGCAGCGCTTTCAGATAATAAGCGTCATAATATCCGGAACTTAAAACAAATGAACCGAGCATAATCCGGCGCTTTACTTCCTCGCCGAAGCCCTCCGAACGGGTCTTTTTATACATATTGTGAAGCCCTTTGTATTCCTCTGTCCGGTATCCGTATTTCACGCCGTCAAATCTTGCAAGATTGGAGCTTGCTTCCGCGTCCGCAATCACATAGTAAGCGGGAATCGCATATTCCACAAGGCTTAAATCGAACGGCTCCACAATGGCTCCCTTTTCTTCAAGCTTCTGAACTGCACTCATAATGGCTTCTTTGACTTCCTGATTCAGTCCCTCGCCGAAGTAATCTTTTGGAATACCGATTTTCATTCCCTTCACATCATCGACAAGCGCACTTGTAAAGTCATAGTCTTCTCTCTGTACGGAGGTCGAATCTTTGGTATCATAACCGGCAATCGCTTCTAAAATCGCAGCGCAGTCCGTCACGTCTTTTGCAACCGGCCCAATCTGATCCAAGGAGGAGCCGTAAGCAATCAGTCCGTATCGGGAAACCGTCCCGTATGTCGGTTTCAGTCCCGTAACGCCGCAGAAAGAACTCGGCTGTCTGATGGAACCGCCGGTATCAGAACCGAGCGCATACGAACATTCCTCCGCCGCCACTGCCGCGCAGGAGCCGCCGGAAGAACCGCCCGGCACATGTCCGCCATTCCATGGATTGGCAGTAGGCCCGAAATAAGAAGTCTCGGTCGTACTTCCCATCGCAAACTCGTCCATATTTGTTTTTCCGATAATGACAGCGCCCGCCTGCTCCAGACGGACTACCGCCTCTGCCGTATACGTCGGATAGAAATTTCCCAAAATTTTAGAACTGCAGGTCGTCCGGCTGCCTTTCGTGCACATATTATCTTTAATTGCCACCGGAACTCCCGCAAGCGGCCCTGTCAGTGTTCCTTCGTCAATCTTTTTCTGAATTTCCTCAGCATTTTTTAAAACTCTCTCTTTTTCATAAACGGTCACATAACTGTGAATTTCTTTTTCCGTCGCTTCAATCCGTTCAAAAGCCGCTTCTACCGCTTCTTTGACCGATACCTCGCCCGACTGAATCTTTTTTCCAAGTTCCACCGCCGTTAAACTCATCAAATTCATTTTCCTGTTCCTCCTGCATTTCACTAATCAAAAGTCTTCGGTACAATAAAGGACTCCTCGTTTTTCTCCGGAGCATTTTTCATAATATTTTCCCTGTCGTCTCCGTTTTCCACGACGTCCTCACGAAATACATTGTTGACGGAAAATACATGGCTCATCGGTTCAATCCCGTCCGTATCCAGTTCGTTTAACTTGTCGATATAGTCCAACATCTCGCCCATATCTTTTTTCGCTTTTTCCTTTTCTTCGTCAGACAGTTCCAGTTTTGCCAGAATTCCGACGTATTCAATCGTCTCATCTGATATTACGTTTGCCATCACAACCTCCTGTACTATGGTTTCCTTTCATCTATCCAATCAATGTTTCCCAAAAATCTCTGACATACGCTGTCGCGCTTATTCAATATTTTAAATTTTCTACTCTTAAAAGTCAACTAAATCAGTGAGAAGCAGCGGATTTATCTGCGGATTTGAGCCGGTATGGCTGAATACTGAACCGTTAAGAATTTTTTGTTTCAAATTTCTTTTTTATAGTGTATAATAAATTTATCACTCAGAACGGAAAATGCCTGCGGCGCACCTGCGCTTTTGCAGCCGGAATTTTTATTACTAAAGGAGGGATTTCTATGTTAGCAGAGGAAAGAATTATCAAATTTTACAGCCGTAAAGATCCGAGCATTGCCATTAAGGTCATTCCGGGACATTTTGCCACAAATCATTCCCATCTCAATCATTATTTAGACATGACTACGATGAAAACCCGTCAGAACGAGGCAGAACGGATTGCCATTGCCATGAAGGATTACTACAATGTCATGGGAAAACCGATTGACACGATTATCTGTTTAGAGGGCTGCGAAGTCATCGGCGCATTTCTTGCCAGTGAACTGAGCCGCGCCGGCGTATTATCCATGAATGCGCACAAAACCATTTATGTCGTAACGCCTGAGTTTAATTCCAACGGACAGATGATTTTCAGGGATAATCTCAAGCACGAAGTAGCGAACCGGAATATTCTTCTGCTTTTGGCTTCTGCCACGACCGGAAAGACCATTCGCAACAGTATTGAATGTATTGAATATTACGGCGGTATGCTTCAGGGAATTTCCGCGATTTTCAGCGCTGTGGATTCTATTGACGGGCATCGCATTGACGCGCTGTTCCGCACAGAGGACATTCCAAATTACGAAACGTATTCCCACCATGACTGCCCGCTGTGCAAGGCCGGTCAGAAGATTGAGGCGCTTGTAAACGGTTACGGATACAGTCAGTTGTAAAGAAGTATTTGAAATAATACAATAAGTATCTTTTACAGAAAGGGGACTTTTCACAGTCCCCTTTTATATTTTTGCTTTTATTCCCATGTTTCTTCACTAACTTTTTTCAATTCTTCTTCAGAAGTATACTGATATAATTTATCCAGACGTTCTTGCACCTCTTGGATTTCTTCCCATTGTCCACTATATGAATCCTCTTTCCATTCGTAAAATTTCTTCCCATCTACAGTGTAAAAGACTTTATACTTGCTCTCATATTGAACTAATGGAAGGGCATATACCCGAACATCTCCTTCATCTAGGATAGTTTTTATCAGCTCGGCTTTTTCTAAATGCTCTTTAAATTCCTTGTCAGGAACCGCTTCAAACGGATCAAAACGATAGCCAGTATACTCTCCGTTAATATATAGATACCAAGTTCTCCCTCCAAAAATCATTTTTGAATAATGGTAAGTAATGCTGTCTTTTTCCGTTTTAACTATGACTTCATCGGTTTCATAAGAATCATTGATTACTTTTGTTTTAATAATTTCCGGCAGTCCTATCACTATAAATAATACACTTAATAAAATAGATATAAAAATAATTATTTTCTTTTTCATCTTCTACCAACTCTCTCCAAGTACTTTTCTATTTTTTCTTCGGAAATATATCAATACAATTTTTATTAGTTTTTGATTTTCTAAATGTTCTTTCATCTCTCTTTTGGACAATTCAAATTGACTAAAACGATATGTAGATTTTCCATTCACACGCAGTTCCCATTCTATTCCATCATTATAGGATTCATGACAAATATAGTAAAGTTCATCTTTTTAGTCTTATCACTGCAATATCGGAATTGCTTTTTTTCTTCTAATATCGCTAATATAAGTAGTGATAGAATAACAATCAGGATACCTATAATAATATATTTTTTCTTCATCGTCCACACCCTCCATATAATTCATCAATTAAATCTGCAAATCCATTTGCAATTTGCCTTAGACAATCTAAGGGAATCTTTTTATCAAACTCTTTGCTGTCAATTCATGGTCTGTATCTTCTACTCTATTCATTGATATTACTGCGGTATGCTTCAGGGAATTTCCGCGATTTTCAGCGTTGTGGATTCTATTGACGGGCACCGGCATTGACGCGCTGTTTTGCACAGAGGACATTCCAAATTACGAAACGTATTCCCACCACGACTGCCCGCTATGCAAGGCCGGCCAGAAGATTGAGGCGCTTGTAAACGGTTACGGATACAGTCAGTTGTAAAGTTTTCAGACAAAATTTCAGGGAGATTTACATCTTAACAAAATGTAAATCTCCCTTTTTTATTGCGCCGCCGTTTCCTTCAGATAATTTTTAAGGCAATGCGACAACCACTTTACTGTTTATGTTTTTGCCCTGTGATTTTTTACAAGTCATATCTCGTGCCCGCAATTTCTACATAATCAATATTGTCGATATCAAGGACATACTCGTCGAAGAAACTGAATTCTTCGGTATCCGTATTAGAACCGGCACCGCCCAGCACATGGTCTTCATCAACTTTATCTTTGGTTCCCCGCGCATACACCGTTCCGTCTTTCATCACAACCTTGAGCGGAATTACCGAATACTCTAATCCTTTGCTGATATGATTCCAGTCTTCACACTCATAAGTCAGCCGGAACGATAATGGGGAAATTTCAAAGGTCTTTAACCGGCACTCCGTATAGCGCGTCTTTCCGGCTACGGTTCCTTTTAATTGACAACTTCCGCTTAACTGAATTTTTTTTCTCTCAGTGGAACTTTTTGCCGCCCAATGCAAATCCCAGTTTCCGCTGACTAAAACGTCATCGTCCAACTTTTTTTCTCCACCAATCAGATTTTCCAGATGAATGCTGATTTCTTTTCCTTCAATATCTGTCGCCTCATTATAGATGGAATACAATTCATAAATATGTTCATAATCTGATATTTTATACTGATCCTCAACAAATCCCGCGCCCTCGTTTATGCCGATTTTCTTACCGTCAAAATAGATATCATTGTCCTCAAATAACCTGTTTCCGGTAAGTTTCAGTCCATTGGTGGATTTCACGTCCAGATAAATGCGGATACCATACCGGTCTGCAAGCGTCTGCTTTAGGGAAACGCTGATTCCATTGTTCCGGGCGGAAATCACGTCGTCTGCCGACTGTTCTGTTTCTTTAACGTCTGATTGTTCTGTTCCCCTGACGTCTGCATATCCTTTTTGAACCATTTTCTCCTGCGTCCTTGCGTTTGTTTTGGATATTTTCGCTACGGCCTCATTCCAAAGCGCTGAAATTGTTCCTGCGCCTGCCGTCACCGTACTGATACACAGTACGAGCGCAGCCGCTACCACAGCAATCCTTGTTTTTCCATAGAAAACCTTTCTTTTGCCGGCGCGCGTCGTCCGTTCTAAGATTTTATTTTTCATACATTCGTCAACCGTCACATCAACGCTGTCCATGACCTTGTCAATATCTTTTTTCAAATTCATAATATCTCTCCTCATCATCATTTTTTTAATGCGTAGTCATCATTTCTAATACTTAATTACCGTTTTTAAATACGCAATCAGCATTTTTTAGTATGCAATCATCGTTTTTAAATACTCATTCATCATTTTTTAAATACTGTCTGATTTGATTTCTGCCCCGCCTGAGCAAAGAAAGAACGGTGGACTGCTTCATGCTTAAAATATCAGCAATTTCCTTGACGGAAAATTCTTCATAATATTTCAACAGCAATACCGTCCGGTATTTTTCTTTCAGGTTTAAAATAGCCTGCATCAAATCAATGGATTCATCAATCTGCTGATAGCCGTCTCTGATGTCGCCCGCAATTTCTATCAGGTCAAACGGTTCTGTCCGCTGAAACCATGCAGTCCGCCGGAAATTCTTACACACGTTGATTGCAATTCGCGTAATCCATGTCTTTTCCTCCGCCTGCCCGCGAAATGTGGAATATTTCTGCCACACCCTGATGTACGTTTCCTGCAAAGCGTCTTCAGCCAGATGCCTGTCTTTCAGATAAAGTGTACAAAGCCTCAAAATATCATTTCCATAACATTCAAGGAGTCTTTGCATTTCATGATCCGTTAATGTTTTTTCTTCATTCATTTCCCGCATACCTGACGTCAGTATGTTTTCCATTGTATCAACTCCTTTCAATCATTAGACAGCATGGAAGGCAAAAATATTGCATCTATTTTCTAAAATTATACAATTCCTTTGCTTTTGGTAGAAATTTTTGGGGCAGTTTGTCTTTGAATTTGAATGTTTACATGTTCAAACTTCTATTTTGTTTAATTTGACATGTAATTTTTTGCTAGTCTTCTTCGCATTTTTTGTATTTTACATGTCAAATTTCCTATTTTGCTTAATTTGGCATGTAATTTGCTGCCTGTCCGACCCGGAAGTGTGCATATTTTACATGCAAAATCCTCTATTTTCCTCGATTTGGCATGTAATTTACGGTCTGTCCGACCCGGAAGTGTGCGTATTTTACATGCCAAATCCTCTATTTCACTTAATTTGGCATGTAATTTGCGGTCTGCCCGGCCCGGAAGTGTGCGAATTTTACATGCCAAATCTTCTATTTCACTCGATTTGACATGTAATTAGACGGCGACCGGCTTGAAATCCCTATAAAAAGAGGCCGCCATATGGCAGCCCCACTTCATTGAATGTTTCTTTATGAATTTCCTTATGATAATTATGATATTATGATAAAATTCAATCGCTGTTTTCTTTTATAAGTTTTTAATTCTGTCAATTGCCTTTAAAGTATTTTCATAAGAGCCGAATGCTGTCAGTCGGAAGTATCCTTCACCGCTTGGCCCAAAGCCTGAACCCGGAGTACCTACAATGCTGGCGCCCTCCAGTAAGTGGTCAAAGAAATCCCATGAAGACATACCCTGCGGTGTTTCAAGCCAGACATATGGCGCATTCACGCCGCCGCTGACTGTGTATCCTGCCTGCTTCAGACCATCAATAATAATCTTTGCATTGTTCATGTAATAAGCGACCTGCTCTTTGGTCTGTTTCTGTCCCTCTTTCGTGTAGACAGCCTCGCCTGCCCTCTGAATAATATAAGGAGCGCCGTTAAATTTAGTGCCATGCCGCCTTGCCCAGAGCGCATTGAGTTTCACGCCGTCAGACTCCAATTCTTTTGGAACAACGGTAAATCCAAGACGGGTTCCCGTAAATCCGGCGTTTTTGGAGAAACTGCGCAGTTCAATCGCGCAGGTTTTTGCGCCGTCGCACTCATAAATGGTGTGCGGCACATTGTCTTCTGAAATATATGCCTCGTAAGCCGCGTCATAAATAATGACTGCGCCTACCTGATTTGCATAGTCCACCCACTTCTGCAGTTCATCTTTTGTAATCGTAGAACCGGTCGGATTGTTCGGGAAGCACAGATAAATGATATCCGGCGTTTCCTTTGGAAGTTCCGGCGCGAAGTTGTTTTCTTTGGTACATGGCATATAGATGACATTGCTCCAGCTCTCAGAAGCCTTGATATATTCTCCGGTTCTGCCTGCCATGACATTCGTATCAACATAGACCGGGTAGACCGGATCGCAGACTGCAATCCGATTGTTTTCACTGAAAATTTCTCCAATGTTGCCGGAGTCGCATTTCGCGCCGTCACTGATAAAAATTTCGTCTAATGCGATATCGACGCCTCTTTCCTTGTAATCGTGTTCCCTGATTGCTGAACGCAAAAATTCATAGCCCAAATCCGGCGCGTAGCCCCGAAACGTCTCTGCTACCGCCATCTCGTCCACTGCCTTATGCAATGCTTCAATCACTGCAGGACAAAGCGGCTGCGTAACGTCGCCGATACCTAAACTGATGACTTCCTTCTCCGGATTTGCCTCCTTGTAAGCAGCCACCTTCTTTGCAATATTGGAAAATAAGTAACTTCCCTGAAGTTTTAAATAGTTTCTGTTAATCTCATACATATATTCTGTCCTCCTTTAGTTAAAAACAGCATGAGGGAATATCCCATAAAGGATACTCCCCAATCCTGTCATCATTATTCCTGATACATAATCGTAAGAATCATACTGGCGGTCTCAACCATATTTCTTCCGCTGTCCATCGCGGATTTCTGTATATAGCGATGCGCCTCATTTTCTGACATATGGTTCATATTCATCAGAACCTTTTTTGCTTCTTCAATGATGTGTTTTTCCTCCGGCGAACGCTGTCCGGGTTTATGCTTTGCCTTGTTCTCCACTGCGTAGAGGTTGGTATCCATCATCTCTACGGAATTGAGTAAATCACGCACCTTTAAAGGCATCTCAAGCATCGCGATACCGGGTTCTTCTTCCATGCCTTCTTTGCTTCTGGAAGTAAGCAGCAATAATTCAAAATGTCTTTCAACATTTTCATAAATGTCTTTATAAGACATATCCGGAAGCCTGTAACCGCTTATAATAATACCTGTTCCTAAAATGTCCGCCATCTGAATGGCCTTCGCCCCACTGGTGCAACTGACTACATTGCTGTAACCGTTGCGAACCAGCAGATTTTTAATAGAACGGGCGTCCTCCAATTTAGGAAACGCAACAATAATCCCAGCCAATTTTTTTCCTCCGAACGTCTGTCAGATTTTTATATATTTCCTAAATATCTGTCAATCTCCCAGTCGGTTACCTGAGAAGTATATTCCATCCACTCGTTTTCCTTTGCGCGGACATATTTCTTGAATACTTCTTTTCCTAAAACGCCTTTGACAAACTCAGATTTTTTCATTTCCTGAATTGCTTCATATAAATTCTTCGGAAGATTTTCAATGTTTGCCTCCTCGCGCTCCTCCTCTGTCATTTCAAAGATGTCTTTCTGAATACTTTCTACCGGCGTCAGACCTCTCTTGATACCGTCTAAGCCTGCTGCAAGACATACTGCAATAGCAAGGTATGGGTTGCATGAGCAGTCCGGACAACGAAGCTCAATTCTGGTTCCCGCGCCTCTTGCGGCAGGAATACGAATAAGCGGACTTCTGTTAGTCGCAGACCATGCGATATAAGTCGGCGCTTCATATCCCGGCACCAGTCTTTTGTAAGAGTTGACAATCGGGTTTGTGATTGCTGTAATAGAACGCATATGCTCCATCAGTCCGGCAATAAAACTATATGCAATACCGGACAGTCCTCTCTCGTCCGATTCGTCTGCAAAGACATTGTTTCCGTCCTTGTCTGCCAAAGACATATTGATGTGCATACCGGAACCGCATACGCCGTATTTCGGCTTTGGCATAAAGGAAGCGTAAAGTCCATGACGCTTTGCGACAGATTTGACGGTCAGCTTGTAGGTCATAATCCGATCCGCCGTTTCTAACGCCTCGCCGTATTTAAAATCAATCTCGTGCTGCGCCGGAGCAACCTCATGGTGGGACGCCTCAACTTCAAAGCCCATCTTTTCCAAATCCAATACAATATCGCGGCGCGCATTTTCCCCTAAATCAATCGGGCCCAAATCAAAATAGCTGCCCTTTTCATGGCTGAGCGTCGTCGGCCCGCCATTGTCGTCGGTATGGAATAAGAAAAATTCACACTCCGGCCCGACATTAAAGATATAACCCATATCAGCCGCTTCCTTCAGGACTTTTTTCAGAATAAATCTCGGATCGTTTTCCAACTGTGTCCCGTCCGGTCTGTAAACGTCGCAAATCATTCTCGCCACTTTGCCCTGATGCGGTCTGAATGGCAGAATTTCAAATGTATTGTAATCAGGATAAAGATACATGTCGGACTCCTCGATTCGGGCGAAACCGTCAATCGAAGAACCGTCAAACATAATCTTATTATCCAGAGCCTTCGCTAACTGACTTTTTGTAATGGCAACATTTTTCAATGTACCGAAAAGGTCTGTAAACTGAAGACGGATAAATTCCACGTCTTCTGATTCCGCAATGTTTAAAATCCTCTGCTTTGTGTATTCCATAGTTCTCTCCTTTCGCTATGCACAAGTTTATCCATAACAAATAATAACAAATCCTCTACATTCCGTCAATTCAAGAAAACTTTTTACTTATAAAATAAAGAAAAACGTTAAATTTTTCTATTTTTTACTTTCTATTGCAAATATTTCTTTCTAAATATACAATAGGGTAAGTGGATACAGATGCAATATTCTGCATATTTCCGGTGTCCAATCAATAAAAAAGATTAAAACTTACTTGAGGAAAATACAAATGAAATTTTTTGATACATATAGAGAAATAAAAACGAACGCCGTCATTGGCGGAGTTTTGATTATCCTTGCACTGATTCTTTTGCTTTTTTCGGGAAAGCCTGAGAAAAAACCTGAAAAGCAGCCGCAGAAACCCGTTTCTGCCACAGTTGAAACGACCACTCCCACAGAGCCTGAAATGAAAAAGCAAAAGAAAAACGTGAGAAAAAATGTCTCCAAAAAAATAAATTTCAAAGCGGATTACCCTTTTCTGATCCGGATTAACCGCGCGGAAAATTTTGTTACGGTCTACGGAATTGACTTTGACGGAAATTATACCGTCGCCTATAAGACGTACCGCTGCTCCACAGGACTTGATCCGGAAACCACTCCGCTCGGTACTTTTGAAATTTCCGATATATACCGCTGGAGACTGCTGGTGGACGGTTCCTATGGTCAATACGCCATGCGTATTCATGGTCAGATTATGCTTCATTCCGTCCCTTATGAACAAAGGTCTCCGGATTCTCTCGAATTTTGGGAATATAATAAATTAGGAAAGCCGGCGTCTCTCGGCTGTATCCGCTTAAACGCCCGCAATATGCGCTGGATTTACAGGCATTGTCCTGCCGGCACACAGGTGGAGATTTACAGTTTGGAGCATGAGGTTCCGGAAATTCCACTTCCGAAATTCAAAAAAATCCGCGCGACAGATTTGTACCGCAACTGGGATCCGACAGATCCAAATAAAAAAAATCCATGGAAGAAAAACAAAAAAAGCAGGTAGGTATTATGGCAAAAAAATACTATGCAGTAAAGGTCGGACTTTCCACCGGCATTTTTGAAACATGGGAAGAATGTAAAGCCAGCGTGGACGGATATCCCGGCGCGTTATATAAAAGTTTTAAGAGTCTGGCGGACGCCTATGCCTATATGGGCTGGGACGGGCAGCAGATGAGCGTATTTGATATGGTGGGCGCTGATGCGGACGCCATGCCGGAGCATTCCACGACTTCGGATTTTACGCCGATACAAAATGAAATTGCGCCAAATCCCAATCGTCCGTTTTCCAATTCCCTGACTGCGGCAGCCTATGTGGACGGCAGTTACAATACTGAAACCGGCATTTTCGGATACGGCGTCGTCATGTTTTACAACGGAGAAGAATTTCACTTCAAAAATTCGTTTGACGACAAAGAGATGGCTTCCATGCGCAATGTCGCCGGAGAAATTTACGGTTCGATGGCAGCGATGGAATATGCCGTTGCAAACAATATCAGAAACCTTACGATTTACCACGATTATATGGGGATTTCCAAGTGGTGTCTGGGCGAATGGAAAACCAATAAAAAGGGGACTGTCGCCTACAAAAAATATTATGAACAGGTAAAAAAGAAGGTCCATATTTCCTTTGAAAAAGTGAAAGGACATTCTGGCGATCAATATAACGATCTGGCTGATGCTCTGGCAAAAGAAGCCTGTGGAATTGATTAGGAGGAAGCGCATGAGTTTTTTCTATAAAGAAGAAGAATGGGTAGAGGATAATCCGGTCGAAAAGGACGACGAGTATGTCGAAATCTTTGGGAAAAGCAAAGGGCACCCAATCCGCACCTTTTTTAAATTGTACAAAAAGAATTACTGGCGGTTTCTGCTTGCCGGTTTTCTTTTTGTCCTGAAAAACAGTCCGGTATGGGTGCTGCCGGTCGTCACGTCCAACATTATTAACATTGCCACAAGGCCTTCGCAGCATACTGCGCCGGAAATCGTAATGAACATCGCTGTGATTATTTTACTGATTTTGTTTAATTTTCCGCTCAATTATCTTTTCAACGTGTGCCAGAGTACCGCAATCCGCGCAGTCGAAGCGCATCTGCGGAGTTCTCTCGTACGCAAACTCCAGCAGTTGTCCATTACATATCATAAGGAAACGGAATCCGGCAGGCTTCAGTCAAAGATTATCCGCGACGTAGAGGCAATCCAGTCCCTTTCTTCGCAGATTTTTACGAACCTTCTGACAATTATCCTCAATGTTTTTGTGGCGCTTGCCGTCACAGTCACCCGCAGTCTGATTGTCTTTGTGTTCTTTTTGATTACCGTACCGATTGCCGGCGCTGCGATTGGAATTTTCCGCCGGGGTATCCGCAGAAGCAACAGGGAATTCAGAAAACAGATGGAGGAAACATCTACCAGAGTTGTGGAAATGGTCGACTTGATTCCGGTCACGAGAGCGCACGCGCTTGAAAATGAAGAAATTAAAAAGATGGGCGGCTATCTGAACGGCGTCGCTTTCCGCGGGTTTAAGTTGGATATTATCCATGCCAATTTCGGCGCAATCAGTTGGTGCATGTTCCAGACATTTCAGGTTATCTGTCTGGCGTTTACCGGATATATGGCTTATCTGGGAAATATTTCCGTCGGAGAAATTGCGATGTATCAGAGTTATTTTACGACGATTGTCAATCAGGTCGCCGCGCTGATTATGATGCTGCCGAACATGGCAAAAGGCGTGGAGTCCATCAACAGTATCGGCGAAGTGCTTCTGTCAGATGATGTGGAGGATTATCATGGAAAGAAAAAGCTTGAGACCATTCGCGGCGATTTTGATTTTAAGAATGTGACGTTTCATTATGACGACGATGCAAAAGAAATTTTATACAAGTTTAATCTTCAGGTCAATGCCGGCGAGACGATTGCCTTAGTCGGCGAATCCGGCGCGGGAAAAACCACAATTTTAAATCTGCTGATTGGCTTTATCAATCCGGTTTCCGGGGATATTTATCTCGATGGGAATAATCTCAAAGACTTAAATCTGCGCTCCTACCGCGACTTCATTTCGGTCGTTCCGCAGAACACAATTCTCTTTTCAGGAAGTATCCGCGACAATATTACTTACGGTATGCCGGACGTTACGGAAGAACAAATCTGGTCTGCCATTCAATCGGCAAATCTGGAGCAGTTTATCCGCGAGCTTCCTGATGGGCTGGATACCATGATTGGTGAGAACGGCGGAAAATTATCGGGCGGGCAAAGACAGCGTCTTGCCATTGCCAGAGCGCTCGTGCGCGATCCGAAGATTATTATTTTTGACGAGGCAACTTCCGCTCTGGACAGCACCTCCGAGCATGAAATTCAGAAAGCCATTGAAAATATGGCGGATACCAGAACTACTTTTATCGTCGCGCACCGGCTTTCCACAATCCGTAATGCCGATAAAATTGCCGTTATCGGAAACGGCGGCTGTACGGAATTTGGCACTTATGATGAGCTGATGGCGCAAAAGGGCGAGTTTTATCATATGAGAAAACTGCAGACGGACTAATGAAACATGACATATGAGAAAACTGCAGACGGACTGATGGAACATGAAGCCGGAAGCGGCGAAACCGATTTCGCTGCAAAAATGATGCCAGAATTGCTGCGCCTGTTTACAGATAGCGTAGCAATTCTTCCGGTTGATTTATAATTGCTTTGGGGTTCAGGCTGCGGAGCATCTCCGGCGGCCGGAATCCCCACGCACACAAAACGCAATCCATTCCTGCATTGTCAGCAGTCGCTTTATCAACGTCGGAATCTCCGACATAAACAGCCTCCTCTTTTGTACATTTCAGAACTTCCAAGGCGTGGTAAACCAAATCCGGCGCCGGCTTTTTCGCAATTCCTGCCGATTCATTTTCTCCAAAAGCCACATCTATCATTCCGCTAAAATATGTATCGTAGAGTTTCTGCACTGCTTCATGGGCTTTATTGGATACAATCGCCATTTTGATGTTTTTCTCTTTTAAACGCTCCAGCAATCCGCCAATTCCGTCATAAAGGTCTGTTTTGTCCTCACAATGTTTCCGGTAATAACTCAAAAACAGCGCATACGCCTGTTCAAAATGAGGATTGTCTGCTCCCTCAGGAATGGAACGGATTATGAGATTGCGGATTCCGTTTCCAACGTGCTGTTTGACCGTTTCGGTATCATGCTGCGCAAAACCAAACTGTTTTTGTACATATCGGACAGAATCCGCCAAATCGTCAATCGTATTTAATAGTGTTCCATCTAAATCAAAAATTACCGCTTTGTACATTTTTCCTCCCGACTTCTGACTGTCTGCTGTTTTCAATCGCGATATACGTTTCCGATTTTTATTTTGCCCTCATGGATTATACAGGAAAAGTTTCTGTGACCTCCTCTGCGTTTGGGCCTTTTAAGTATGTCACTTGGACTGTATTCTCATCTGTAAATCCGGCTTTCCTGACCGCATTATTTGGATCTGCGGTATCATACATATCGAGCGCAATTTCCCTGTAAGATTTTTTTTGAAACATATCCTGAATAATCAGCTTATCCGGCTCAAACCGAATCAGTTTCGTACCGCTCTCGTCTCGTGGATTTTCATAGAGTTCCGACACCCTGCCTTGTCTGCTGTCAAAGTAACGGGCCTGATGGACGCCCGCACCCGCAGAAGTGACAATCTTGATAATTTCATTTTCTAACTTTTCCGCAACAGGTTCTTTATATAAACCTTCTTCCCTGTATAAAGTCTTTCCGTCAGAAGCATACAACGCGTACCTGTATTGCGTCTGATTATCCTGTGCATAAGTTTCCACTTGAACTGACGTATAATCAATCTTATCTGACAATTTTAATTTCCACAATACATCTTTCTTTGCTTCCTGCTTTTCAAAATATTCCCCAACTTCTTTCTCAGTACTTGCTTTTCCGTTAATGCGGTAAATCCGTTTTGAATCGTCCTGTTCGTCAATATCCATACAGCACAATTCAATAAACGAACAGTTTTTCCCGTCAAATTTCAGTTTCTCGACAAAGTTAATTACCGCGCCACCGGAAGATATAAATGTCCCGTCTTCCTTAATCCGTTCCATTCCCCTGAAAGGAAATTCCCAACCGTATACGGTGTCGGACTCACGATGTAATACTAAAATATCCGTATTACTCAATTCGAGCAGAAGCTCTGGGTTTCCGTCAGAATCCATGTCTGCCACGCACCACTGGTTCACTTCTACTTTTTCCGGCTCTTGGGAAACATGACTTCCCACGTTTTCATTGTTATCACTGTCCGACGGTGTCAGATAGCCCGATGAAACATAATCCTTCAGATAAACTTCCTTTTGTGAGGCTGTGTCATAAAACGCCGCCTCATTTTCAAAAACCTTTTCTATCAGCCGGTCGTTGATTTTTGCCTGCGCCTGATTATTCGTCTTTTTAGCCTCAACCGTTTGCTCCGGCGTTTCTGCTGCGGACGTTGCTTCCGACGTTTTTGCCGTCTCCTCTTTTTTTACTGTTCCGGCTTCCTTCTTTTGTGAACAGCCCACAATAGATAACATCGTCATAAAACATAATAAAATCCATATTTTTTTCATACGCAATACTCCTTTTTCAATTTTCTTGTTATCCTGTTTTATACGAACTTCCCGTACATTCCATATCATATTACGGCGTTTCTATTCGCTTTCTTATTTGACGCTTACCTTACATTGGAGCAAATTGACCCTTACCTTACATTGGAGCAAATTGCTTTTGATACCAATGCGGAGCGATACTCATTTCTTCAAAATCATATTCTGCCGCATAAACGACTTCACAATAGGAATCTTCATCGGTGTCAAATTTCATTTTGAACCGGACATATTTCTTGGAATAGTATATTTCTGTAACGAGCGGGAAATTTTTTAATAATTTTTCCACATCAGTTTTGATTTCCGAAATATTGTCTAAATTCGGCAGTCCGGTTAAGTTTCCTCCCTCACTAATCGTCATAACGCCGTTGATATGATTTTGGCTGAGTTTTGTAAAATATGTTGCAATGTTACATATTTCTGTCTGATAATCCCGAAGCATTATATGAACATATCCGTTTGCGCTATTGTAATTCGTAAACCCTTCGGGACGCGCATAATTTACTACCTTTATTTGAATTTTCCCTGTGATTCCATTATGCGTCCTCAGATATATGTAACAACTTCCTTCTTTATCAAATGCAGTAACATCTCCCTGCTGATTCACACTTGCAATTTTAGGATTACTGCTGCTCCATGTCACTTTTTCAGATATGAGCTTTGCTTTCCTCCGAATTGTATAAGAATCTGTATCAATCATCGCGGATAAATGTCTCTGGCTGCATATCCCCATCGGTTCTTCACTATCGGAAATAATATGAGCCGATTCTGCATTGACACGTTTTCCTTTTTTTCCATAAGTCCCTGCCATAACCGTATAAGTTTTTTTACTAAATTTCTTTCTGCCGTTTACTTTTTTGAAAGCGGCAACTTTATACTTATATTGCTTATGCAGTTTTAACCCCTGATCAATCCACTTTGTCTTCTGCCTATGATAAATCGTTTTTATCTTTACATACTTTTTGCTTTTTTTACTGTATCGGTACACCCTATACCCGTCTGCCTTTTTTACTTCTTTCCATTGGAGTTTCAAAGCCCTGTTCCGATATCTTTGAACAACCAGATTTTGGGGAGTTTCTATATTTTTTGCAGATGCTTTGACAGTTATCTCATGACTGCATAAAAATATGGCTGTACATGCAATCACCGTCATTAGAAATATAAAAAGTGCACCCGTTTTACCTTGTAACCTCTGCATTTCACTTTGTAACCTCTTTATTATATTGAGCCAAACACGCTCTGCCATAATATTGTCACAGATACGCTGCCGGACTTTTTCACTCCTCTTACTGTCTGACTTTTATGTGAACTTCCCGAAGCTGCTGCTCCGTCACCTCTCCCGGCGCGCCACACATTAAATCCTGCGCATTGCCGTTCATCGGGAACGGAATGACTTCGCGGATATTTTCTTCATTGCGCAAAAGCATAATCATACGGTCTACGCCCGGCGCCATGCCTGCGTGTGGCGGTGCTCCAAACTGGAACGCATTGTAGAGCGCGCCAAATTTTTCTTTCAGGTCGTCCTCTGTGTATCCCGCAATTTCAAACGCTTTGACCATAATTTCCATGTCGTGGTTTCTGACTGCGCCGCTGGACAACTCCACGCCGTTGCAGACGATATCATACTGATATGCCAGAATATCTTCCGGATTTTTTGTCTCAAGCGCTTCCAATCCTCCCTGTGGCATGGAAAACGGATTGTGGGTAAAAATCATCTGCTTTGTTTCGTTGTCATATTCATACATTGGGAAATCGTTAATATAGCAGAACATAAACTTATTCTTTTCTATCAGGTCAAGCCGTTCTCCCAATTCCGTCCGAATCTGTCCGGCGTAAAGAGAAGCGTTTTTCTCATTGTCCGCAATGAAGAAAATCGTATCTATCGGCTTTAACCCTGCCTGATTTCTGATTTCATCTTTCATATCGTCCGGAATAAATTTATCAATCGGCCCTTTGTATGAACCGTCCTCTAATACTTCCAGATAACCGAGTCCGCCCATGCCGATGCTCTGGGCAAACTTCAGCATTTTTTCATGCTGCCCTTTCGATAATTTCTGTTCTACCTTAATCGCGCGGACTGTTTTCCCATGAAACGGCTTAAAACTGCAGCGCTGGAAAAAGTCTGTCACATCAATGATTTCAAGCGGATTTCTGAGATCCGGTTTATCCGTACCGTATTTTAGCATTGCTTCTTTATAACTAATGACCAGAAACGGCGTCTGCGTCACAGAAAAGCCCTCCGGCGCAAATTTATTAAAAGTATCTGCAAGCACTTCTTCACCAACGCGGAAAACATCTTCCTGCGTGGCAAAACTCATCTCAAAATCGAGCTGGTAAAATTCTCCCGGCGAGCGGTCTGCCCGCGCGTCCTCGTCACGAAAACAAGGGGCAATCTGAAAATATTTATCAAAGCCGGACACCATCAACAACTGCTTGTACTGCTGCGGCGCCTGTGGAAGCGCATAAAATTTCCCTTTGAATTTTCTGCTCGGTACAATGTAATCTCTGGCTCCTTCCGGAGAAGATGCGCACAAAATCGGCGTCTGGATTTCAAGAAATCCCAAGTCCACCATTTTCTGCCGCAGATAAGAAATCACTTTGGAACGGAAAACCATTGTATCCTTGACTTTTGCATTCCGCAGATCCAGATAACGGTATTTTAACCGAACATCTTCCCTCGTTTCTTTCGACGTCATCACCTCAAACGGAAGTTGCCTGTACACTTTTCCCAAAACGCTGACGCTCTTTGCTTCGAGTTCAATCGTTCCCGTCGGAATTTTCGGATTGTATGTTTCCTCGTCGCGGTGTTCAATCGGGCCCTCAACGGAAATACAGTCCTCGCGGCTCAGTCCGTCTAACAGGGAGGTGTCTCTCATGACGACCTGCATTACCCCGTACATATCTCTCAAATCAATAAAGGAAACGCCGCCATGATCGCGGATATTTTCAATCCAGCCTGCGATTTTTACCGTCTGCCCGACATTGTCCTCCCCAAGCTGTCCAATCGTGACGTCTCGATAAATATTGTTTGTATTTGTATCCATGATACTACCTCCATTTTTTCATTTTTTGTTTTGATGTGTCCGGAAAATACGCTGTTTCTCCTGACTGGCGTATCTTCATTATTGAAAAAAGTTCGTCCTGAAGATAAACTCTTTCAGGACGAACTCTTTTGATATTAGTCCGCGGTACCACCTGATTTACTGCCAATGCAGTCTCTTATGGTCTTCGCAAAGTAAATACACTTTTAAAAACCTTCTGCGTTTCGTGCAGAATACGGATTCCCTACTCGCCGCCAGCTTTCAGTGCACAGCTCGGAAGTGTTCTTCACCGCAATTCATTCTACAGGACTTCCACCCACGCCTGCTCTCTGTCAGCGATAAGTGCGGTTACTTTTCTTCGTCTTCGCCACTGTCTCTGATTATATTATATGAAATATGGAATGTCAAACATGATTTTTACTTTCCAAAATATTGAGCCACATCTTTTAAATGATTGATAATCGGCAAATGCTGCGGACAAATTCCTTCGCATTGTCCACAGGCAATACAATCGCTCGCCTTGCCGCGCGTCTGTGTCATACGGTCATAGTACTCGCCCTGCGGCGTCCAGCCTTTCTCCTTTACTTCCTGCTTATCCGCATTAAACAAAGAGAAGCACTGCGGAATGTTGATTTTCATCGGGCAGCCGTCAACACAATAAGAGCAGCCGGTACATGGCACTGCAATATTTGAATTGATGATTTCCACTGCTTTTTGAATTCGCTTCTGTTCTTCTTCATTGAGCGGAACAAGTTCCTGCATATAACTGATATTATCTTTTAACTGTTCCATATTGCTCATGCCGCTTAACACCATGAATACATTGTCAAGGCTTGCCGCAAACCGGATTGCCCATGACGGTACGGACATTTCCGGTCGATATTCCTTAAATAAATCTTCTACGGTGGAAGGTACTTTTGCCAGCGTTCCACCCTTCACCGGTTCCATAACAATAACCGGAACGCCATGCTTTTCTGCCACCTCATAACACTTGCGGGACTGTACGCCTACACTGTCCCAATCCAGATAGTTAATCTGAAGCTGAACAAATTCCATCTCCGGGTGCTCCGTCAGCACTTGATCAAGCAGTTGCGCATTATCATGGTAGGAAAAGCCGATTTTTTTGACAAGTCCCTGCGCCTTTTTGTCCTGAAGCCACTGGAAGCAGTCCAAATCCTGATAAATTTTATAATGATCTTCTCCGACGTCATGAAGCAGATAATAGTCAAAAAACTCCACGCCGGTCTTTCTTAACTGCTCCTCAAAAATTCTGTCCCTATCTTCTTTGTTCTGCAAAAATCCTGCGTGCAGTTTCGTCGCAAGCGTATAACTGTCCCGCGGGTGTCTTTTTACCAACGCTTCTTTGGTCGCCTCCTCGCTCTTGAAATTACAGTACATCCATGCGGTATCAAAATATGTAAATCCCTTATCCAGAAATTCATCTACCATTGCGCATGTCGTCTCAATATCGACTGTGTTTTCATCAAGCATCGGCAGCCGCATCAGTCCAAATCCTAATTTTTTCTGATTCATCAAATTTACCTCCTAAAATTATATGATTGTTTTCTTTTATCTTAAATTTTTTCATATCCGTTTTATAATGAACTCTCAAGAAACGCCTTTACCTGTGCTAAATATTCTTCTCCCCGTTCCCTGCCAAGTTCATACACTTTCCGGAGTTTTTCCGGATCCTTTTCAATATGCCCGACCGGAAGCGCCTCTTTTGGACGAATTACCAAAGCGCGTCCCTCCCGCTCTCTCTGAGCGATATATTGTAACTGGTCATTATACATGAGATGCCGTCTTTCCAACGCCTGAATCATATGCGGATATTTTCGCAACGCAATTTTTGCCATGCGCGCCATCTTAGATTTTTCCTTCTGATACCCCAGCGGTCTTGTCAAAATCACGACATTTTTTTCATATCCGATACTTTCAAAATATTTGAGTGGAATCGAATCGCTGATTCCACCGTCTAACAGTTTTCTGCCATGCACCTCGACAATTTTGGAAACGAGCGGAAGCGAAGCAGAACCCTGCAGATATAATAAATCATCACCGATACCGGTCTTTACTTTATGGTAAAGCGGCTGTCCCGTTACCACATCTGTACAGACCGCATAAAATTCCATCGGATTTTTTTCAAACGTTTCTTCATCAAACGGATCGAGTTTTTCCGGAATGTCGTGGTAACACATCTGCACGCCAAAAATATTTCCGGTCTTAATCAGTGATTTAAAACTCATGTAATTTGGATCATTGCAGTATTTCATATTGTAACGGATTGTTCTTCCCGGCTGTTTTGATTTGTAATTACAACCGAAAACCGCTCCTGCGCTGACGCCAATGGCGCCGTCAAATCCAATATTATTTTCAATCCACACATCTGTGACGCCTGCGGTAAACATTCCGCGCATAGCGCCGCCTTCCATTACCAATCCTGTTTTCACTTTTTTCGCCTGCCACTTTCATTCTATTTTATTATTATAACATAAATACATTTTATTGAGGAATAAATTTCCTGCACAGACAGTATTCCCATTTATTTTCCCGATAAAACAGTTTCCACCGGTTTTTTTAACTTCGCGGTACAAATTTTTACCACCACACCCGTAAACAGCGCCGACAAAACCGTACCCTCTCTTGCGCCGACAATTTTAAAATCAAAGAAAATCAGAGATAAAATCAGCGCCATCGTTACATTGAGAATATCAAAAATAATTTTGATATTGCCAAATTCTCTGTGCGTTGTGTCAGACACCGCCTTGACGAACGCCTCTCCGGAATTCATAATCACATTTGCAATGACCGCCAGCGATATTCCAAACCCTAAAATGACAATGCCGATGATTACCATACTGATACGCACCGCATAAATTTTTGTGGGAATAGCGGAAACAATCCACAATCCAAAGTCCGTAAACCAGCCAAACAAAAACGACAGTGGAATCTGCAAAAGCTGGATTGGCTGAAAGTTTTTTCTCAGAATTATAATCTGCCCTGCAATCAAAACGCAATTCCACAAAATCAGCCATGTCCCCATAGAAACAGCGCTAAATTTACAATTCATCACATTGGGCACCGATGAAATCGGTGAGACGCCGAGTTCCCCATGCTTTGTGAACGCCACGCCCAGCGCTGCAAAAAACAAACTGACAATAAATAAAATGTATCGTTTTGCAAGTTCCTGTTTCGTCATCGTCATTCTCCTATATTTTTTCTTTTGTCAAAGTCGCTTTTCCGAATTTAGTACGACTATTATCAAAAGTTGGATTTTTTCATTATATCCAGTATACAACCAAAATCTTATTTTTTCTATACTTGTACTTGTGAATAATATCGCTCGCGCATTATATTGACAAAAAAGGAAGCATACCATATTGATATGCCTCCTTCATGCTAACAGTTAAAACTGATATAGAAGTCTCTTGATTTTACTTATAAATAGCTCCATTACCATTGTTACCCGTATTGCCTGCGCCTTCAACACGTGCCGGAGTATCACAGTAAACTAATACGCTTTCTCCACCGGCGCTCAACTGAATCCAACCGGAAGCATATCTCTCTCCTGCATAGGAAGATACTTTGTTTAACATAATATTTATAGTATCTAATACTCCACCATCTTGTTTCATTAAATCAAGTGTCACACCTTCAGGACAAGTAAGATAAAGATTAAGATTATCTCCAATGATAGATGATGTGCGTTTTGCAGTTACCGCTTGTTTAATAGCATCTTCATATTTGGATGTCTCAAATTTTTGATTTGCATAAATAATTCCGACCGCATCAACTGTAATCAAATCATCATTTTCAACTTTTCCATCTAAGTTTTTCAACGCATCAGCAAATTCAACTACTGATGTGAACGTTACTGTGTATTTTCCATCCTTTCCTCTCTCAGACCATGAACCGTTTGTTTTTACAGAACTTATTAAATCTTTAAAAGCATTTACCCACTTTGCTGTAAGATTGATTGTAATATCAGCAGTGGTATTTCGCAGCAAATTCTCTACTTCAGTTTTACTAATCTCTTTCTTATCTGTAAATTCTTCAATATCACTACTGCTCCAGCCTTGAAAACTCCAAGCAGCGCTCGAATTTCCGTCATTCGGGCCCGGCAAATCTACCTTTTCACTGCTTATTACATCTTCAATCGTAATTTGCTTTTTAAGGTCTTTTAACTTACCTGTATACTTAGTACTGCTGTAATTTAAGTTAATTTTAATTAGTTCAACAGTTACCACAATCTTTAATGCCCTCGTAACACTCTCTACTGTATAAATACCATCAGCGGCAGCGTTATAAGGTGTTCCGTTAATATCTACCTGTTTTACGCGATAACCAAAGTCCGGTGCTACTTTGAACTGGAATTGGTCGCCATAGTTTATGTTATCTAACTGAATTTCACCATCTTCAACAGACTTTAATGTTGCATGTATATCGGTTGTATTAGACTCAATCTTCATTTTGTTTTTTGAAGCCTTAACTGCAACCGTAACATTACTGGTGATCTCAATAGAATAGTATCCATCCTGACCAACATGCAGTGATTTGGGATCACCCTTTCCATTTTCCTGATACGTTACAGAATCCACTGTATAACCTGCATCCGGTTTTACAAGGAACTTAAAAGTGTTTCCATGTTCAATGCCATTTGTCTGGTTTGTCGTACTGATAGTATACCCGTCACCATTTGGCAATGTGACGTCGTATTTATTGATATTAACGCCGGTTACCGTAACGGTATGGGCTTCAGTCACCTTTTCAATCGTATAGACACCCTTTTCGCCATCTGCTTGAACATTATCTACAAGCACCTTTAAAGTCTCTGCACTATTGGAATATGCGTCATCTAATTTTATCTTAAATGAAATTGTATCATCATGAGAAACCTCTTTAAAGCCTGAAATTGGTGTTTCTCCATTTGTTTCCTGATAAGTAACACCGTCAACCGGAGTAAATGTGACTTTGTATTTATTCTTTTCTCCTGATTTGATTGTAATTGTAATATTATCATTAACTGAAGGAATCACATATGTTCCTGCGACTGTAGGAGGTAATGGCTTAGGTTCGCCCTGTATTCCTTCTTTATATGTAATCGTCGGCGCACCATAACCGGTCGTTGTTGAAATATGAAGTTCATAAGAGCTTCCTGCTTCAACCGAAGCACTTTCTTCTATAATACTATATCCTTTACCATCATCGCCTTTTTCAATGGTAACCGTATACATTTTCTTTTTTGCGGTAACTGTAATATCTGTGGCCTCTGTTACCTTTTTTATATTACAAGTCCATTGTCCTGATTCTTCTTTTTTTACTCCTAAAGCATTCGTTCCCTCAGTTTCTTCATCTATAAATGGTTGTTTGTTGGCATACACACCAGTAATCTCATAGCCCTTTTCCGGTTTAACTACGAATTTATGCGATGTTCCATACTCAACGGATACGGACGCATCTAATTCGGCCTCTCCATCGCTTTTATAGTAAGATACTCCTGTTGCCGGTGTATGGAAAACTGTAACCTGCTTTTTGCTTCCTTGTGTTATTCTGATTTCGACATTACCTGTCACTTGTGAAAGCAGGTATGAATTTTCGCTAATTTGATTCAGCACTCCGCTTCCTACCGATATTAACTCTACTTTCGGCGCTTCTACACCGTTTTCAGGAATTACATAAAAAGAATAACTTCCCCCGTACGGGACTGCGTCACTTGCATAACTGTTACTTCCTTCAACAAATCGGTAATATCCTGCTCCATCATCTTTACCCTGAATGTCCACCGTAAACGTCTTATCCTGCGTAGATACATTGATAACCGTATCAGCGGATACACTACTGAGTGAATATTGATATATTTCTGCCATAGGTTCTCCGATTGGATCACTTTGACTTTTCAGTTCTCTATTTCCCATTTTTACAAGCGGTTTTTTCGCCGGATTTGTTACTTTCACTTTAAATATCTTTTCTGACAATTCCGATTTCAGATAAGTTTTTACACTACCATGTCCATCTGCATCTAGAGTTTCGTCAGTTTCATCCTGTACGACACAATTGTCAGGATCAAGATTATTATAGGTTACGTTATATTTTACTTCACCTTCTTTAAGAGAGAAAGACATATTTTCCGTTGCACACGCTGGCAAAAGTATCTTTAACGAATAATTGTACGATTCATTATTTTGCACTGATTGTATAGTCAGCGTAGAGTTATAATTACTAACGTTCTCAATCTGTGGTTTTGCCTCTGCCTTAAACCTTATCTCTATATTATTAGTAGGCCAGCCATCCTCATAATCAGGATATTTTATAATCAGTTTTTGCTGTTCATACTTATACATATAATTGAGTGAATACTTGTCTGTTCCTCCTTCTTCGAGCATCGAAGCTTCCATGTCATCAAACAACTTTATGTTTCCAATATTTTGTAAGTCAATAGTAATTGTTTTTACCTTAAACGTATATGCCGCATTTACCGTATCCACCGGCCACGTTACCGCAGTCGTACACAAAACTACACTGCACAAAACTGCAATAATTTTCTTCCAACTTGATTTTCCAATTTTTTTCATTTGCTTATCTCCTTTCTATTATCTATCACTGACCATTTATCGTACTCACTGACTCATTCCCTCAAATATTGACATCATTTCTTGGTCTCTTATTGGCATCGCCGCAGCGCTTCCCTCATCGTATGGATCACTTGTGTCATCACCACCAACAGTGATATCCAGCATCAACTCTGCCTCCAAATCAAATCTTGTTACTTCAATTACCGGTGTCTCATAATTTCTTGTCTTTTTCATGAAATGTTTCTCCTCCTTTTCCATTAAAACAACAAAAGATTAAAGATTTTCTTTGATCCCCATCATTCATAAGAAAAAAGGACATAATTGATTTAAGCCGTCGTGCCGCACCAATCCTTTTTCCCATAAATGAAAATAAGAAAAAACTGATGCCTTTTCCGCTGGAGCAGAAAGGTGCAATCTGATAAAATGGCAAAATTTCCCACTATTTATTTTCTCATCAATAATGAAACGTTTTTGACATTTGAAGTCACTCTATCACGCCCCCCCCTAAAATGTCAACTGGTTTTTTATGGAAAATTGATAAATATGTGATTTATTGATTTTTGTCAATATATCCTATGCTTCAAGGCTTAGCGCATAAAAAAACGCCCTCGGAATATTTTTAAAATATTCCAAGAGCGTTTTCATCTGATAGAAAAATCCGGTTGTAATTACTTCAATGTAACAACTGCTCCAACTTCTTCTAACACTTTCTTCAAAGCTTCTGCTTCTTCCTTCGTTGCGCCTTCTTTTACTACCTTAGGAGCATTATCAACTAATTCTTTTGCTTCTTTCAGACCTAAACCTGTTGCGTCCTTAACAGCCTTGATAACCTTAACCTTCTGGTCGCCGATTTCTGTTAATTCTACATCAAATTCTGTCTTTTCTTCAGCAGCGCCTGCTCCATCTCCGCCTGCTGCTGCCACTACAACGCCTGCTGCTGCAGATACGCCAAATTCTTCTTCACATGCCTTTACAAGGTCATTTAATTCTAATACTGATAATCCTTTGATTACCTCAATGATTTCTTCTGTTGTCATTGTTAAATCCTCCATTTAATTTAATTTCTTTTTAATTTTCCGCGCATAATGACTCACGCGCATACATTTGTTTTACGCTGCTTCTTCGTTCTTTTCAGCAATCTGCTTAATAACACGAGCGAAGTTTGCGATTGGTGACTGGATAGAACCAAGTAACTTGGAAAGAAGTACTTCTCTTGACGGAATAGAAGAAATCTGCTTCATTCCCGCTGCATCATAGTAAGTACCTTCTACAACGCCGCCTTTGATTTCCAGCGCCTCTGCATTTTTAGCAAAACCTGCCAATACTCTGGCTGCTGCTGTCGCATCGTCCTTGCAAACTGCAATCGCAGTCGGCCCTTCAAGATTTGCTGTAAGTCCCTCAAACTCTGTGCCTTCCACTGCACGTTTAATCATCGTGTTCTTGTACACTTTGTACACAACATTCGCTTCTCTTAACTGTTTACGGAGTTCTGTGTCCTCTGCAACAGTCAGTCCACGATAATCGACAACTACTGCTGTGGCGGCGCCGTTGAGTAATTCGGCAATCTCCTCTATGACAGGCTGCTTTAACTCTACTTTTGCCATGAATGGTTTACCTCCTTTTCAGATTTTCGCAGGATTTCCTGCAAGGTTTTCAACCTCATGCGCTTTCATTTTTAAAATGCCGTCAAAAGCATTTTGAATAAGAAAAGCCTCTCTGCCGAAACAGAGAGGCGTAATTCGTCATAAAGAAATGTTTACAACTTCATTCCTCGGCAGGCACTTGCGTTTACTCCTTTCGGAACCTGCTGTCTTCGGCATTTGGTTTGAAACCACTTTGTGCATAGTAACACAAGAAATTGGTTTTGTCAAATTTTTTTATGCGCTTTGCTAAATTCGCCAAATTTTTCCATACAAAGATACTTTAATTCTTTGATATAAACACGTCAATCATCACATCAACTCCTGAAACTGCTCCTTCAGCGCCATTTCCAGTGTCATATATTCTCGCCTCCATTCCCTGCTTTCCTTAATCCGTTCATATTCTTCCCTGATTGTAGCAGAAAACTTATCGTTTGGGAATAGTCCTTCTATACATTGAAAAAACTCAAAATGAAATTTTAATGCTTAAAAAACTCCTGTAATGCCTGTACCTTTTCAACATCAATCTGATATTTTTGCGCAATCTGTTCCACAGACTTTCCACTCTTTAAATCCCGAATAATAGCAATACTGTTTTCATAGCCGGCATTGAGTCCTTCCGTACGACCTTCTTTACGACCTTCTTCACGTCCCTCTGCGAGTCCTTCTTCACGACCTTTTGCGAGGCCTTTTGCTTCCCCTGCCTGAAACTGCTCCTTCAGCGCCATTTCCAGTGTCATATACTCTCGCCTCCATTCCCTGCTTTCCTTAATCCG